>CALWLN010000122.1 GCA_944381535.1 uncultured Lachnospiraceae bacterium | reverse complement strand
ATCTGTCGAATCTGCTCCTTTGCAATAGCCATAAAAATACTCCTTTTCGATAAGAATTGTCATATCTTAATTCTTGCCAAAAAGGAGCCATTTTCTTCCATAAGACACAAGTTATTTTACACTATCTGGCTCTTAGTCTATCGGGGAGGTTGGGCAGTCACTTTTACTGCTTGTCGTTCATTCTTTTTGCCCCGAAGCACCGGCTGGCCCAAACAACCAAGTCATGACAGATACTCCAACAGCAGCACCACCGTGACCTTTACCTGGCGGTCAGAGCTCAAAAATCCGTCTGCTGCTTCAGCAGAGGCTCCAGGAGCTTGCCGAAGGAAGTCAGACAATCACTGATATTAGGCACATGGTTGAGAATCGCCATCCACTTGACGGTGTTGATGCGAATAATCAATAAAAAGACGATTACTAACATCATGGTCATGGTGACAAGGAAAAGGATGACCGAGATGTTTTGGAGCGAGGATATATCAGAGGCATAAGCGTTGGCCGGGATTTCGTATAAAACAAGCCAGTCCCTGCCATCCAGCGATTGATAAAATATATTCTGCTGCTGCCCTTCTTTTGTTGCTGTAAAAGGCCTAACGCATAATATTGAACTAAGCCCCATTGGAAAAAAGTCTTGCAGCCCGGAATAGAATGTCGTACTATATCTTTAGAAAAGAAATGAAAAATTCCAGGGAGGCGAGATTCATGTTAGAGATATGGGAGGAATTTAGCGCAGGCTTCGGACAGGAGCTGTTGGTATTTAGTGTACTTTTTGCAGTGCTGTTATGTTTTTTGGGATACCGGCTTTTGAAGGTATGGATCATGGTGATGGGATTTGCAGTCGGTTTTACGGCAGGATTTTCCGTGGCGGCGCTGCTGACGCAGGGAGATATCAACATTCCGGTGATTGCCGGAATCGTTGTGGGAATCTTGCTGGCGCTGCTGGCCTTTAAACTCTATCTGGCCGGTGTCTTTCTGCTCTGCGGAGTGAGTGCGTTTGGCGCAGTGCAGGCCCTGTCTCTCCCGGCTTCAGCCGACGGGGGAGTTATGCCGTTGGTGCTGGGAGTGGCAGCCTTTGTGGTTGTGGGCATTCTGGCGGTGAAGCTGGCACGGCCCTGCATCATTTTGGTGACTGCCATAAGCGGCGCGGTAAATGCGGTACACAGTCTCAGTGCGTCCGTAGAGCTGCTTTCGGAAAATGAATTGTTACTTTGGGCGGTAGTTGCTGTTTTGGCGGTTCTGGGAGTTGTGGTGCAGTTTAAGACCACCAAGTAGAAAATCAAAGAGAATCAAAAGTTGCCGAAACACTTTTGTGATGAAATGGGCATAACATATTAGATGTTTCGGCAATCAGTATATTAGAAAACGAAATAAATACACATATCCTAAGTTATAAGGGAGAGGAAAATGCTTGCATTAATCGCAGCCTATACAAAAAATCGCGTCATCGGAAAAGATGGTAAAATTCCCTGGAAAATAAAGGGTGAACAACAGAGGTTCAAAGAGCTGACCACAGGAAATGTAGTGATCATGGGCCGGCGTTCCTACGAAGAAATCGGCCGGCCATTGCCAAACCGGACAACCATCGTGGTATCAAATACAAAGAACTTTGACGCTGAAAACTGCTTCACTGCAAAAACCTTATCGGAGGCTGTCAAACTGGCAGGGGACCGGGACATTTACATTTCCGTGGGAGCAGGGATTTATCGGGAAGCCCTTCCGTTGGTTGAAAAAATGTACATCACCGAGATCGATCAGGAAATGGAGGGAGATACTTATTTCCCGGAATTTCAGGAGAAACAGTTTGTAAAAGAAGTGAATCAGCGGTTCGACGGCGAGATTCCATACACTTATGTGACGTACACCAGAAAAAGTTTTTAAATTTCTGATATTTTCAGTAAGGAGTTTAAAATATGCTACCCCAAAACACCCAAACCATTGAGACGGACCGGCTGCGTTTGAGAAAATTTACGGAACATGACCTGGAAGCCCTGTTTGCGATTTACAGCGACGAGGAGGTCAACACCTTCCTGCCCTGGTTCCCACTAAAGACCTTGGAGGAGGCCCGGACCCTTTATAAAGAACGCTATGCCGATTTCTATGAGCAGCCCACCGGCTATCGCTATGCAATCTGCTTGAAAACTGATGATGTTCCCATTGGGTATGTCCATATCAGTGAGGACGACAGCCACGACCTGGGCTATGGTCTGCGAAAAGAATTCTGGCACAAGGGAATCGTGACGGAAGCGGCCAGAGCCGTGGTGGAACAGGCAAAAAGGGATGGACTGCCTTATCTCACCGCCACCCATGATGTGAACAATCCAAGAAGCGGCGGCGTGATGGAAAATATTGGCATGACCTACCAATATTCCTATGAGGAGCAATGTCAGCCCAAGGATATACTGGTCACCTTCCGCATGTACCAGTTGAATCTGGATGGACAGAAGGACCGGGTATACCGAAAATATTGGAACAAATATGAGGTACATTTTGTGGAAACAAAATAGACGGGAGGAAGCTACTGCTTCACCCCGTCCACATATTCCGCCCAAAGCTCTCCGTCAAAATAGATGGTAAAGGACGCAGAATACCCGAATTCCTCCAGCAGATCCGCCTCAATGTCCGGAAGGGCTTCCACGGTCTGCTGATATTCCTCCTCAGTCAGCTTTTCAAGCCTGTAGTCATGGGCTCTGATTTCCAGATAAAAATCATGCAGATCACAGGACAGATAATCCCCGGCTGTGACGGTATTGGCTGTAAACCAGGGCTGTTCCCATAAATCATCATAGAATTCCGGCTCCGGGTTGCCTCCGGTATAGGAGACAGCGACCTCAAAGCAGTCTGCTGCCTGTTCGGAGAGGAGGCTCTGAATAAATTCCTTCCAGATTTCATCCCCGGCCAGGCTGAAGGAGATATCCATCAACTCCAGAACAAAGGCCTGCTTCTGGGAATACCGCTTCGGGCTGAATATCCCGTACTCATCATGGTTGATTTTCAAGGTATGGTTTGTGATATGCCAGATTTCGTCCTCCCCGTTCCGATTCTTAAACTGGATATACCAGTTCTGAAATTTGCCGGGTACATCTCCCGACATGGCGGGGTTGCTGTGAACAATAATATAATCGTCATAAATCATACTCTCCTTTGTCTCCTGGTCGATACATTCCCAGTTTCCCTCTCCGAAAAAACGGTTCAGCTCGGAATGAAACCGGATGGTCCAGTTTTTGCTTAAAATGATTCCGATGACGATGGCCAGCACACAGAGTATGGCAACAGTGACAATGACAATATTCTTCACTTTCCTCATATTTCCTTCGCTCCAATCTTGCTGGATTTTTATCTTATATATCTATTATAATCAATACACGGAAAGGAATCAAGGGACTGATTTTTCCATGATTTCCGATACAAGAGGTTGACGCCCTGCGCAGTCTGTTCCTCTGATTGTCGGTGTTGGGTATATAAAAAAATATTTATTTTATTCCCCACCTATGGTATATTTTAAGTGGGGAAATAATTTGAGCGACAGGAGGAATTCTGTGGACTACTTAAAACAGATAGTAAAAGAATTAATATCATATTCAGCAGAGGAAGAATGGTTTGAGTTTAAAGAAAACTGGTATGATGCCAATGGTATAGGGGAATATATTTCATCCATGGCAAATACGGCGGCAATGTTAGGAAAGAATTGAACCCCTGGAACATTATCTGGCCCGTCAGATCACACCAGACATTGCTTTCAGTTTTCATGAGATTTCATTGAATCGTAAACGGATTGTAGTTCTTGTAGTCCCCGCAGCGGTGCAGGTTCCTATTGCGTTTAACGGAACCCGCTATTTTCGTATAGGTTCCAGTAAGGTCAATTTAGCTAAATATCCAGAAAGGGAATCAAAGCTTTTTGATATTCTGCGGAATGGTTTCCCGACAATGGAAAGTACAGAAGCCTATAGCCAGGAACTGACTTTCCGCAAACTCTTTTTGTATTATGAAGATAAGGGAATCATATTGAACCAAAATACCTTTAAAAAGAATTTAGGATTACTTACAAAGGAGGGGAAATACAATCTGCTGGCGCAGGTTTTGTCAGACAACAGCCAGATACCAGTCAGGATATCCATTTTCAAAGGACTTGATAAAACTTCAGTTCTTTATGCTGTCCGTGAATTTGGAAACAACTGTCTTTTGCTGACATTGGACAAGGTTTTGGAATTTGGAGATGTCTTGAATATTATGCAGGGACGCTGGCACCTAAACAGACATTACAGGGGTTTTATCTGGGGGAATCTGTTCCGGTAAATCAGAAACTGTCGGATGTTTTTCTACAGCTTCACATTAGTGAGCGATCAGGCAGGGGTGTTCCTAAAATCACGGAAATTTATGGGAAAGATGCTTTTGAATTCAGAGAAAATTCTATTGTGGTGACCATTCCTTTTTATTTTATTTCCCCAAATGTGGGGAATAAAGTGGGGAATAAAGTGGGGAATAAAACTGTGGACACAAAAGTTAAATTAAATCCAACTCGACAACGGATTGTGGAGGAAATGAGAAATAATCCTAATATTACCCAAGAACACTTGTCTATGCTGATTGGTATTGGAAAAACAGCGATTGAAAATAATATCTCATTTTTGAGGAAAAATGGATTTGTTGAGCGCATTGGCTCTAAAAAGAATGGCTGGTGGAAAGTATTATAAAAAATGTGCTGAATAGACATATGGAAATTTTGATGGTATGATAGGTTAGACAAAGAGGAAGATTTATAGGAAACGACAAATAAATTTGCCGTTTCTATAGTCCGCAAAAAGGAAAGTGACAGCCATGTTCCTATTCAAACGAAAAACAGAGAAAAAAGAGGAAATCACACCCATGTATGTAATTGCGGGCCTGGGGAATCCCACGGCAAAATATGAACACACCCGGCACAACGTAGGCTTTGACACCGTTGATCTGCTGGCAGAAAAATATAACATCAAGGTGACGGACAACAGACACCGGGCCCTGTGCGGAACCGGAATCATCGACGGAGAGAAGGTGCTTCTGGTTAAGCCCCAGACCTTCATGAATCTAAGCGGAGAAAGCATTGGTGCCATTTTAAAATTTTATAAGCTGGACCCGGCCAGCCGGCTGATCGTCATCTACGACGACATTGATCTGGCTCCGGGAAGGCTTCGCATCCGCAAAAAAGGCAGCGCCGGGGGGCACAACGGCATCAAGAACATCATCGCCCATGTGGGGACCCAGGAATTTTTAAGGATACGCGTGGGCGTGGGGCAAAAGCCCCAGGGCTGGGAACTGGCGGACTACGTGCTGAGCCGATTCTCCAAAGAGGAGCGGCAGGCCGTGGAGGAGGCCATGGAACATGCGGCGGAGGCGGCGGTGCTCATGCTCCACGGGGAAGTGGACGCGGCCATGAACCGGTATAATTAAGAGGATGATAGCAAGAGGTATCCAAATGGAAGCATTTATACGGCCGCTGAGAGAACTGAAGGAATTTGAGGATCTGGAGGCGGATTTAAAAAAGGGAACGGGAATCCGGCAGGTGTCCGGATGTATTGACGCCCAGAAACCACATCTGATTTACGCGCTCCACAATGGTTTTGCAGGCAAGATCATTGTTACGTTCAGTGAGCAGAAGGCCAAGGAACTCTACGAGGCCTGCCGCTTTTTTGAGCAAAACGCAGTCTATTATCCGGCCAGGGACATTCTGTTTTACCAGTCCGATATCCGGGGAAATCTCCTGACCGGACAGCGGATGGCGGCGGTGAAGGCGCTGCTGGAGCAGAAAAATCCCATGCTGATCACCACCTTTGACGCCCTTATGGACCGTCTGGTGCCCCTGGAGGCGATCGTGGACAGCATTCTCCACGTGAAGGTGGGTGACAGTGTGGATATGGAGCAGATGGCCCGCCGGCTGGCGCGGATGGGCTATGAGCGCAATTACCAAGTGGAGATGAGCGGCCAGTTTGCCCTGCGGGGAGGAATCCTGGACGTATTTCCGCTGACGGAGGAAATCCCTTTTCGCATTGAGCTGTGGGGGGATGAGGTGGACTCCATAAGAAGCTTTGAGGCGGAGAGCCAGCGCTCCATTGAAAATCTTGAAAGCGTTGACATTTACCCGGCCAGCGAGGCGGTGCTCAGTGAAGAACGCCTGGAACAGGGCCTAAAAAAAATCGAGGCCGAAGGCAGCCGTCTCTACAAGACCCTCCGGGAGGATATGAAGACCGAGGAAGCCCACCGGGTGAAAAGCAGCCTGGAGGTACTGAAGGAAGAACTGTCCGCCTTGCAGGGACAGACCAATGTGGAGAGTTATCTGCCGTATTTTTTTGAAAAGACTGTTTCTCTGATGGACTATTTTGATGCCGGGAATACTCTGTTCTTCCTGGATGAGCCCATGCGCTGCCTGGAGCGGGGCCGGGTGGTGCAGGCGGAATTTGCCGAGAGCATGAAACACCGCCTGGAAAAAGGATATGTCCTGTCGGGGCAGATGGACGTCATTGCCTCCGACAGGGAGGTGGCGGCGGCCCTGTCCCGGAAGAAAACCGTAGCCCTCAGCACCCTTGACACGAAGCTGGGGGAATTTGAGGTGTCAAGGCAGTTTCACATTTCCTCCAGGACCGTAAATCCCTACAACAGCAGCTTCGAATTGCTGGTAAAGGATTTAAAACAGTTTAAGAAAAACAGTTACCGGGTGATTCTCCTTTCCGGCTCCAGGACCCGGGCGGGACGCCTGGCCCTGGATCTGCAGCAGGAGGAATTAAGCTGCTTTTATACGGAGGACTACGACCATACGGTACAGCCCGGAGAGATCATGGTGGCCTACGGAAAGCTGAAGCGGGGGGTGGAGTACCCGGAACTGAAGTTTGTGGTGATTTCCGAGAGCGACATTTTCGGAGAGGAAAAGAAAAAGAAGAAAAAACGCCATACCTATCAGGGGGAGAAAATACAGAGTTTTACGGACCTTTCCATCGGGGACTATGTGGTCCACGAGAACCATGGTTTGGGCATTTACCGGGGCATTGAGAAGGTGGAGGTGGATAACACCGTCAAGGATTACATCAAGATTGAGTATGATAAGGGCGGGAACTTATACATTCAGGCCACCCAGCTTGACATGATCCAAAAATACGCTGGGGCGGACGCCAGGAGACCTAAGCTGAACCGTCTGGGGGGCCAGGAGTGGAACAAGACCAAGACCCGGGTCCGGGGGGCCGTTAAAGAGATTGCCCGGGAACTGGTGGAGCTCTACGCCAGCCGGCAGTCAAAGGAGGGCTATGCCTACGGCCCCGACACTGTCTGGCAGCGGGAGTTTGAGGAAATGTTTCCCTTCGAGGAGACTGAGGACCAGGCCCTGGCCATCGAGGCCACCAAGAAGGACATGGAGAGCAGGCGGATCATGGACAGGCTCATCTGCGGGGATGTGGGCTACGGCAAAACGGAAATCGCCATTCGGGCGGCTTTCAAGGCGGTTCAGGAGGGTAAGCAGGTGGTGTATCTGGTGCCCACCACCATCCTGGCCCAGCAGCACTATAACACCTTTGTCCAGCGGATGAAGGATTTTCCGGTGCGGGTGGATCTGATGTGCCGTTTCCGTACGCCGGCCCAGATGAAAAAGACGGTGGAGGATCTGAAAAAGGGCCTGGTGGACATTGTCATCGGCACCCACCGGGTTCTGTCCAAGGACGTGGAATTCAAGGATTTGGGCCTTCTGGTTATCGACGAGGAGCAGCGCTTCGGCGTGGCCCACAAGGAAAAAATCAAGCAGATGAAAAACAACGTGGATGTGCTGACCTTAACGGCCACCCCCATCCCCAGAACTCTTCACATGAGCCTGATCGGAATCCGGGATATGAGCGTGCTGGAGGAGCCGCCCATGGACCGGGTACCCATTCAGACCTATGTGATGGAATACAACGAGGAAATTGTGCGGGAGGCCATTCACCGGGAGCTGGCCCGGGAAGGGCAGGTTTACTATGTGTTTAACCGGGTGAATCAGATAGAGGAGGTCACGGCTAAAATCGCCGCGCTGGTGCCCGAGGCCTCCGTGGCCTTTGCCCACGGTCAGATGAAGGAGCGGGAGCTGGAGCGCATCATGTACGGCTTTGTCAACGGGGAGATTGACGTTCTGGTGTCCACCACTATCATTGAGACGGGGCTGGATATCTCCAACGTCAACACCATGATCATTCATGACGCTGACAACATGGGCCTGTCCCAACTCTACCAGCTCCGGGGCCGGGTGGGACGCTCCAGCCGTACTGCCTACGCCTTTCTCATGTACCGCCGCAACAAAATGCTGAAGGAGGTGGCGGAGAAACGGCTGTCTGCCATTCGGGAATTTACGGAGCTGGGAAGCGGCTTTAAGATCGCCATGCGGGATCTGGAGATCCGGGGGGCCGGGAACCTTCTGGGGGCCCAGCAGCATGGGCATATGGAGGCGGTGGGGTATGACCTTTACTGCAAAATGTTAAACGAGGCTGTCAGGACTTTAAAGGGCGAGACAAGAGAGGAATCCTTTGAGACCACCATCGACATTGATCTGGATGCCTACATTCCGCCCAAATACATTCCAAACGAGTACCACAAGCTGGATATTTACAAGCGGATCGCAGGGATTGAGACGGAGGAGGAGAGCGAGGAAATGTTAGAAGAGCTCATCGACCGCTTCGGGGAGCCCCCGAGATCCGTGCAGAATCTGCTGCTGGTAGCCAGGTTGAAAGCCCGGGCCCATCATGTATATTTTACGGATGTGGCGCAGAAGGGGGATGCCGTCAGGTTCGTGCTTTATGAAAAGGCCAATATTGATGCCGCAAGGATTCCTCAGTTTGTGGAGGGCTTTTATGGAGCGCTGACCTTCACCATGGACGCGAAAGCGCCGTATTTCACCTTTTTGATGAACCGCAGCTCCCGGGAAAAATCCGGCCATGTGCTGGAGGTGATCCGGACGGTGCTGGATAAGGCGGAGGAGCAGCTGTTGTCTGCTTCGTGAACCACAATGCGCTTCGCGAAACCGTTCCGTGGACAGTAAGGAGGAATTGGGATCCTATCTTTGAAAAAAATGTGAAATTGCTTGCGGCTTTTGCGAAAAAGCA
>CALWLN010000121.1 GCA_944381535.1 uncultured Lachnospiraceae bacterium | reverse complement strand
CATCGGGATCAGGAAAATGGCGCAGGTTTTCCGGAGCGCCGTCCCTATGGCGTCCTCTGGGGCAGGCGTGGGTATGTACGGCAGTGCCGTCACCAGATACGGTAAGATGTTCCATTGGTATAAGGCCGCATTCCATGGAAGGAAGGACGGCTACATGATAAAAGAAACGCTGAAGGCGCTCTTCAAAGTTGAAAGGGATATCCATGCCGTTCAAGAGGCGTTTTTCGATAGCCTCTGTGATCCTGGGTTTCGATTCCTGGGCTTTCTGATTCTTCCCTTTCGGCTTATCCGGCTTTTTGCTGTTCCAGGAAGCGGGGAGGAGTTTGTTCCGGGCGTATAAGTCCGTTACCGGGGCGTTCCAGAGCCTGTCCATGAAGTCAAAGTAGGAGCCGAGCGGAGGAAGGGAGTCCGGGGTACAGCCAATGAGCGTGGCAAGTACGCGGTCGTGCTTAAGCCTGAGCACCCAAAGGGTAAGGGAAGGCCTGGCAAGGCCTTCTGAAAACAGAAGAAAGAAAAGGATAAAAGACCTTAAGATCTGCGGCTGGTTCTTAGCGGGCCTGCCGGTGGCGGAGTAGAAGGGCAGAAGGAACTGCATGGCCTTATCGGTATCGAAGAGGCGGAGTTTCTGCCAGGGTTTCCAAAGCTCCGTATGGAGCCGGGTTCTTTCAGAGGAATCGAAAGAGACCTTGGAATTATGAAGAAAACATTTGTAGTCCTGCATGGATTGCCAGTGTTTGATCATAGTGCGGAACCTCCTTGTAAGTAAGTTGTGATGGAATACTTCTTAATTACAAGGGCGCATTTGATAACTGGAACAGTTATCAAATGCGCCGCACAATTCAGAGAAAATGTCAATAGTTATTTAAAAATTTTATAAAAATGTTTTCTGGACTATGGAGGAAAACAAATAGCAGCGGAAGAAAAAAGAGCGGAAATTCGGGCTTAAAGAGTTTCCGAGACCGCTCTTGTTTACAAATGGAGGGAAACAAAATGAAGAAAAAATTGGCATTGTTGTTGGCTGCAGCATTGGCAGTGGGCATGTTGTCGGCCTGCGGTGGGGAAACGAATGGAACGGATGAAAATAATGGACAAGCCCAGGAAGAAAATCAGGACACCCCAGAAACGGAAGAGACCGGAGAAGTGACAACGGTAAAATTCTGGAACGGCGACAGCGGAATGAAAGAATTCATGGATGAGATGGTAGAGAAATTTAATTCTACGATTGGAAAAGAAAACAATGTGGAAATTGAGCTGGAGCATGTGGAGAGCGGAGACTACGACCAGCAGTTGAGCGTGGCATTTCAAAACGGCGTTCAGCCGGATCTTGTGTTGGTAAGGCCTACAAATATTGGGGAGTATGCGGAAAAAGGTTATCTTATGCCCCTTGACGAGGTTTCCGGAATTGAGCAGACAGTGGCAGACAGTAATGCAAGTCTTGTAATAGGTGAAAATGCGTGGCAGGGAAAACTGTATATGATTCCTACGGGCGCGCGGACCGTTGGCCTTGCCTATAATAAGGATATGTTTGTGGCCGCAGGTATCGTAGACGAAAACGGAGAGGCGAAGCCTCCTGTAACCATGGATGAAATGGTAGAGGTTGCAAAGCTTTTGACAGACGAGAGCAAGCAGCAGTATGGGTTTTGCGCTCCGGTTGGCTGGGGCGCTTTTACCGGGTATTATGTGGCGGCTGCCGGGCAGTCCTCTACCGGACTGATCAACGGCAACTACAACTATCAGACGGGAGAGTATGATTTTGAGGGTTTCCGGCCCATGGCGGAGGCTCTGCTGCAAATGAAGGCGGACGGAAGTATCTATCCCGGGGCCGAGGGATTGGATAATGACCCGGCAAGGGCAAGATTTGCGGAGGGCAACATCGGCATGATGATGACGGCACAGTGGGACTGCGCCGTATGGAATGACCAATTCCCGGCAAAATGCGACTGGGGCGTGGCGCCCGTTCCGGTGGAGGATGAGAATAATGTCTATCTTCAGATGGGGAGTTCTTCTTATTCCTACGCAATAGCCTCCAAAGCAATCGAAGAGGGAAGAGAGGAAGCGGTAGCTTTGGTGTTTAACTACTTTTACGGCGGTGAAATGGCCATCGAGAAGGCTGAGCGGGGAATGGAAATACCCTGGAGCATGACAGTGTACGAACAGTGTGATTTTTCCAACAGCCCGAAAGGGTGGGAAGATTTCTGCGAATTGAGAAAAATTTCTTCGCAGACAAATTATGCTACAAAGAATGTGGATCTGGATGGCCTGGACACGGCTGACACGGATTTTGTAAATAGCGTATGGAGCGGAGAAATGAGCCTGGACGAGTGGATTCCGGCTATGACGGAGCGATACAATGAAGGCGCGCAGCGTTTTATTGACAATGCTGCGGAGGAAACCGCCAAAGCCATGGAGGAACGGGTAGATCCCAATCTGGATATTCACAGATAAGAATAAGAAATGGAAACTATAGTATGAGGCTGCTACGGCAGCCTCTTCTACTAAGAAGAGAGTTGATAGCGTTTGAAAAAGAAGAAAGATAAGAAAAAAAGATGGAGCAGGAGAACAAGAAAGACCCTGACCTGCTATGCGATTCTTTCCCCGCAGATCATAGGGTTTCTCGTGTTCACCTTGTATCCGATCCTCTGGGCGGCCAGCAAAGCCTTCTATTATTACACCGGGACGCCCTCGGCCACCCGCTTTGTGGGATTGGAAAATTTTGCGAGGATTTTTACCGTAGACAGCTCTTACTGGGAAACCTGGGGGAACACGCTGCTGTTTACGTTCGGAAAGCTGCCTCTGGAATTGCCGCTGGCCCTGTTCATTGCCCTGTGCTTAAGGCGGGGCTTAAAGGGAGCGGGATTTTTCCGGGCTGCCTTTTATCTGCCCTGTATCATCAGCATTGCCATTGTGGGCCTGATCTTTACCAATCTGTTTGATTATTTTGGATTTATCAATGCCTGGCTGATGAAACTTGGGCTTGTGTCGGCCCCCATCGACTGGTTCTCAAATCCCTGGACGGCCAGAGTGGCGTTGATCATAGGCTCCATATGGAGCAGCTTCGGTATCAACGTGCTGTATTTTATCTCCGCCCTCTCCAATGTGCCAGAGGAATTGTACGAATGCGCAAAGCTGGACGGGGCCTCCAGGTGGGTGACCTTTCGGAAAATTACGCTGCCGATGATTGCGCCGGTGTTTTCCACGATTCTTTTGCTGGCGATCAACGGAACGCTGCAGACCTGCGAGTATATACTGAGTACCACCAGGGGAGCGCCCCATGGCTCCACCTACACGGTGATGGCCTATGTGGTGAATCGATTTGTCCCCGGTTTTGCGGATATGGGTGTGAATGTGGGGTACGGATGCGCCCTGGCCCTGGTAACGGCTGTGATCATGGGGGGTATTGCCGTACTGTACACGAAGCTGACGGCAAAGCTGCAAAATATTTATTGACAAGACAGGAGGAGAGCGCATATCATGAACGCAAAACAAATAAAGAAAATGCTCCCGGTGACGGGAAAATACCTTTTTTTGCTCCTGGTCCTGTTCTTTGTGATGGTTCCCATACTTTATACTATATCCTCATCCTTTAAGACAAATTCGGAAATTATGGCTCATCCTGAGCATTTCTTTCCGGAAGCGCCGACCCTGGAAAACTACAGGATTGCCTGGAGCGACAGTGATTTCAACATTCCCCGCATGTTCTTAAACAGCGTGGTGTATACGGTGTTCTGTGTAGTGTTTACAGTTACCACCTCCGCCCTGGCGGGCTATGTATTTGCCAGGGGAGGGAACTTTACCGGAAGCAAGGTGATTTTTGCCGTATTTTCATCCCTGATGTTTATCAACATGGGCTCTATCACCATTTACCCTATTTTTGAGGTGCTGGGTGTTTTGAAATTATCCTCGTCCCTGTGGGGCCTGATCGTCATGAAGTTCTTCAGCGTAGGCATTATCAATATTTATCTGGTGAGAAGCTACATAAGGACCCTTCCGCCGGAGCTGGACGAGGCAGCGGAGATGGACGGCTGCAGCTTCTTCGGAATTTTCTTCCGGATTATGGCGCCGCTGTTAAAGCCCATTCTGGCCACCATCAGTATCCTGGCATTCAATTCTTCCTGGAACGAGTATCTGATGCCCACGCTGTTTACTCTGAACAACAGACAGCAGAGGACGCTGATCGTGGGAATCATGAGTCTGAAAAACTCAGGCGCTTCCGCAGCCAACTGGAACCTGATGCTGGCTGGGGCGACCATTGCCATGGTGCCTATTTTGGTGGTGTATGCCATTGCCAACAAGTATTTTGTGGAAGGTCTGACGGCCGGAGCGGTGAAGGGCTGAGAGCGCCTGAAAAAGGCTGATAATATGCGGAAGGAGATCTTGCGCTGCAAACCGTTATATGCTCTGCCAGCAGGAATGCCTGCTGGCAGTTTGGCCGCTGCCTGAGAATTGTATATTTTACACAAAAAATGTTTTGCCGCATTTTTTACCAAATGTATCCGGGAGACTTTTGTACAATCTGCCGGGTTGTTTTTTTGCTGTTCTTCTGGTATTCTAATCCTACATATCTGGGTTATCGGCGGAGCCTTGCTCCGCGTCATGCAGTTCTGTTGCAGGAGCCCCGTCCCGGGGTCGTATCATCCTGTCACAACCATTCCCCAATATGCAGCTTACATGTTTTTATTCCCGCAAACAACGAGCCAGGCGGCTAAAGTGGAGCGGGGGATTTACTTCATCAGAAGGAGGAACTGCCTATGGGCAAAAAAGACATTCACGTTTCCCACTATTTTTCCCACAACCCGTTTTTTGCGGACATGGCCAACGGCTATTTCTTCGGCGGACAGCAGGTTGTAGCGCCGGACGACTTAAAGGAGGCGGACAAGGAGCTGCTTACGGCGACCATGGTCCACGCAAAACGTGTCACCCGCGACAATGTCAAAAAGTACTATACCGACACCCTCATCTGCATTTATGTGCTGGAGCACCAGGACACTGTGGATTATCACATGGTGCTGCGCAATATGCTGTCGGAGTCCATGGAATACCAGCGCCAGTGGGAAGAGAATAAGAAGTCACATTTGAAAGAGAAAACTTTAAAATCTAACGCTGAATTTCTCTCCGGCATGAAGAAAAGTGACCGCTTCATACCGGTTATTTCCCTGGTGGTCTATTACGGGGATGAGAAATGGGATGCCGCCAGATGCCTTCACGACCTTTTAAATCTGGAAAGCATTCCGTCCCCCTTAAAAAAGTACATTGAGAATTACCATATCCATGTGTTTGACTACCACGACTACGAGGATTTTGGCATGTTTCACACTGAGCTGAAGCAGGTGTTTCAGTTTCTGAAGTGTTCCCGGGACAAGGTACAGCTTACGAAAATGCTTGCGGAACATCAGGCGGAATATTATAATGTCAGTAGAGAAGCCTGTGAACTGCTGGCAGCGATCACGCACTCAAAGGAGTTGTTGAAGCTTGAAAATTATGAAAATGAAGAAAATGGAGGGATCAATATGTGTAAGGCGCTGGAGGATATACGCACGGAGGGCGAGTGGACAAAGCTGATTTCTATGGTTCAAAAAAAGCTGGACAAGGGGCTTTCCACGGCGGAAATTGCTGATATGCTGGAAGAATCGGAGCCAAAGATAGAGGAGCTGATGGATTTGATCAAGGCAAATCCGGGCAAAACCAGCCAGGAGCTGAGTGAGCTCTATCTGCAAAGCCCCGCAGCCGTCCGGTAGAGGGGACAAAAGACGCATATCGCAGTGTAAGCCGCTGGCATCAGCCAGCGGCTTTTTACGGGAAAGAAAACCATAGGGTAGCCGCGTGCTTCCATTCAGGCGTCGATAATTTTACATAAACTTTACACAGAATATTTATTGACTTTACTCCGAAGGTATAATATAAAAAAGATATATGGTCGAACCATGTCCATTTATCAGGGTTAAGGATATCGAATTTTTAGAGGAGGAAGTGAATAATGGATTTTTTTGGGATACTTTCCCTAATCGGAGGGCTATGCCTCTTTTTGTATGGGATGAACGTAATGGGCAGCAGCCTGGAGCGGGCGTCGGGAGGGCGTCTTGAGCGCGTTTTAGAGAAGCTTACTTCCAATCCGCTGAAAGGGGTGCTGCTGGGCGCAGGCGTGACTGCGGTGATACAGTCCTCCTCCGCCACCACGGTAATGCTGGTAGGTTTTGTAAATTCCGGCATTATGAAGCTGTCCCGGGCCATTGGGATCATCATGGGCGCCAACATCGGCACCACCATGACGGCCTGGATCTTAAGCCTCTCGGGAATTGAGGGGGAGAGTTTTTTTGTGCAAATGTTAAAGCCGACCTCTTTTACCCCCATACTGGCGCTCGTCGGAATTGTTTTGATGATGACGGGGAAGGATGATAAGAAGAAGGATATCGGGAATATCCTGCTGGGATTTGCCGTGCTGATGTTCGGTATGGAGGCCATGAGTTCGGCTGTGGAGCCTCTGGCAGATGTGCCGGAATTTACCAGCTTGCTGACGAAATTTTCTAATCCCCTGCTGGGTCTTCTGGCAGGCGCGGTGCTTACCGCCATCATTCAGAGCTCATCGGCTTCGGTTGGAATTTTGCAGGCTCTGTCCGTAACAGGCGGATTCACCTTTGGCTCCGTGATTCCCATTATTTTGGGACAGAATATCGGAACCTGCGCAACGGCGCTGATTTCTTCCGTGGGAGGCAACCGGGGCGCCAAGCGTACGGCCTTTGTGCATTTGTACTTTAACATTATAGGGTCCATTGTATTTTTGCTGCTTTACTATATTTTGAACGGGATTATCCACTTTGAGTTTGCGAATCAGGTGGTGGATGAAGCGGGAATCGCCCTGGTACATAGCTGCTTCAATATATTTTCCACACTGATATTACTGCCCTTCACCAAGGGATTGGAGAAGCTGGCGTACCTGACGCTGCCGGAGACGGAGGAGGAGAAGGAAGCCCAGGTCCAGGAGGGCGATTTTCCCCTGTTGGACAGCCGGTTCTTATCCACGCCGGGCTTTGCGGTGGAGCAGTGCCGCACGCTGACCTGTAAAATGGCGGAGTTTTCCAGGGAGGCCATGCTGCGTGCCATGAATCTCTTTGAGGATTACGGGGAAAAGGCGGCCAAAAAGGTGGAGAATCTGGAAAATCTTGTGGACAAGTATGACGACAAGCTGGGCGCCTATCTGGTACAGTTGAACAGCAGGGATTTAAGCTATCAGGAGAGCCAGAGCGTCTCCACTCTGCTTCACACCATCAGCGACCTGGAGCGGATTGCTGACCATGCGGTGAACTTGATGGAGCTGGCCCAGGAGATGAACAAGAACAAGCTGAAATTTTCCGGCAGGGCAATGGAAGAATTGCGGGTTTACCGTAATGCGGTGGCGGATATTCTGGACCGCTCCGTGAAGGCCTTTACCGAAAATGATTATCAGCTGGCCAGAACCGTGGAGCCTCTGGAGGAAGTGGTGGACCGGATCAACAAGGACATCCGCAAGCGCCACCTCAAGCGTCTCCAGAAGGGAAAATGCACCGTGGAGCTGGGACTTCTGCTGTCGGATATCGCCACCAACTATGAGCGTGTGTCCGACCATTGCTCCAATCTGGCGGTGTATTTGATTCAGGCGGAGGACAACACCATTGAGGCCCATGACTATATGAACAGCTTAGATGAGGATACCAAGAAACAGTTTGACAGCCTGCTGGAAGAGTATTCCAAACAGTATGCGCTTCCGTAAGACAGGCAGCCGGGAGGAATGTATATGTCATTGATTTATATTGTGGAGGATGATGTCGATATCCGGGAGATAGAGCGGTACGCTCTGAAGAACAGCGGATTTGAGACCCTGGAACTGGAGTGCGGCAGGGAGCTTTATAAGGCTTTGGAGAAAAAGGTACCCAGTCTGATCCTTTTGGATATCATGCTTCCCAACGAGGATGGCCTTGAGATTCTTACCAACCTGCGGAAAAATAAGGCCACCAGGCGGGTGCCCATTATCATGGTGACCGCCAAGACCACGGAGCTTGACAAGGTCAAGGGCCTGGACCTGGGAGCGGACGATTATATCACAAAGCCCTTTGGAGTGATGGAGCTGATCTCCCGGGTGAAAGCCCTTCTTCGAAGAACGGAGGAACAGGCGGAGAGCGCCGTTCTGTCCCATGATGCCATTGTGATGGATACGGACAAGCGTTCCGTCACGGTGGAGGGGGAACCCTGCGAGCTGACCTATAAGGAATTTGAGCTTTTGAAAATGCTGCTTTTGAATCGTGGCATTGTGTTGAGCCGGGACAAGATCATGGACCAGGTCTGGGGCTTTGAGTACGGTGGCGAGAGCCGCACGGTGGACATGCATATCAAGACCCTCCGGCAGAAGTTGGGGGAGGCGGGCAGCGTCATCAAGACAGTCCGCAATGTGGGATATCTGATTGACAACTGATGAGATGGCCGGAATATTTGATGGAAGACCGAGGAGACGCTATGGGAAGCAAAAATAGCATGCAAAAACGTATCAACCTGCAGTTTATGATGATCGCCGCAATCGCAGTCGTGATTACGGCGGTCAGTTCTATGCTAGTATTTTATTTTATTTTCAGAAACCAGGTCTTTGATGATTTGAGGGCCTATGCACATGTGATCAGCCGGCTGGACAGTCTTAATAGCCTTGGAAATTCCGATGAGGGCGTACCGGAGGATGAGCTTCGGATTACGCTGGTGAACGAGGAGGGCGTGGTACTCTATGACAGTTCTGCCGACGAGGATGAAATGGAAAATCACAGTGGCCGCCCGGAGATAGAGGAGGCCATGAAAGAGGGGGAGGGGACGGCAGTCCGCACATCGGATACCCTGGACGTTCACACCTTTTACTATGCCATGAAACTTTCGGACGGAGATATTCTGCGTATCGGCAAGGATTCCCAGAGTCTGTTCCATATGCTGCGCTATATGGCCGTGCTGGTAGCGATTCTGGTGGCGATGATCTTGGGATTGTGTATTTTGCTGGCTCATTTCCTCACGAAACGGTTGCTGGTTCCCATTGAGCGGATGGCCACCAACCTGGACGGAATCAGCCAGGAGAATCTGTACAGTGAACTGCTGCCCTTCGTGCGAACCATCAAGGAGCAGCACATCAATATTTTAAACAATGCGAAAATGCGGCAGGAATTTACGGCCAATGTGTCCCATGAACTGAAAACGCCCCTGACGGCCATCTCCGGGTATGCGGAGCTGATCGAGAGCGGCATGGCGGGGGAGAAGGATACGGTCCGGTTCGCCAATGAGATTCACCGGAACGCGGACCGGCTGCTGACGCTGATCAACGATATCATCAAGCTGTCGGAGCTGGACGACCAGGAGCAGACTTTCGAGGTGGAGCAGGTAAATCTCTACCAGGCGGCCAGGAACTGTATTCAGATGATGAGTATGCAGGCCCAGAAGCAGGATATCAAGCTGAATCTGATAGGGGAGCAATGCGTGATAACGGCAAACAAGAATCTCATTGACGAGCTTTTGTACAATCTTTGCAGCAATGCCATCCGCTACAATTACCGGGGCGGCAGCGTGACCATTTCGGTGCGCCGGGACGGAACCAGAGTGCTCCTATCGGTGAAGGATACGGGAATCGGGATTCCGAAAAAATACCAGGAGCGGGTGTTCGAGCGGTTTTACCGGGTGGACAAGAGCCGCTCCAAACAGAGCGGCGGCACCGGTCTGGGCCTTGCCATTGTGAAGCATATTGTGGCCCAGCATAACGCGGAGCTTACGCTGGTCAGTGAGGAGGGTAAGGGGACGGAGATTCAGGTGCTGTTTTAGGAATGTGAAGCCTGGTCCGGCCGGATTGCCGAAGCCTTCAGGAAGAAATTTTTTTCGGCCTGATTGCCGAAGCCCCATGGATCGGGCTTCATCGGCAGGTATCCCGGAATTCGGAGGGCGCCATCCCGGCCAGCTTCTTGAAGGTGGCGGAAAAATAGGTGATGTCCCGGTAGCCCACCTGCTCTGCCACCTCATACACTTTCATCCGCAGATTTTTAAGAAGCTCCATGGCTTTGTGAATCCGGTACCTGGTGAGGTAATTCAGCAGGGTATAATCCGTCTCCTTTTTAAACAGATGGCTTAAGTGTCCCTCGCTGATGGCCAGGTGCCGGGCGATGGTCTCCACGCTTATGTTCGGTTCCCCATAGTGGCTGCCGATATAGTTCATGGCTTCCAGCACATATTTGCTTTTATCCCCCTTTTTCAATCCGGGAATGGCGGCTGTGTCCTGGTGCTGTCCGCACGCTGCCCGACGGCGCAGGTTGGCCACTGCCGTCTCCAGTTCTCCATCGTGGAAGGGCTTTAACAGAAAATCTACCGCCCCAAGCCGAAGGGCGCTCTGGGCGTAGGCGAAGCTGTCATAGGCCGTGAGGATGATGACGCAGACGTTGTTGCCCCCCTCCCGCAGCTTTTCCAACATCTCTATACCGTCCATCCGGGGCATTTTCAAATCGGTGATGATCAGGGAGGGACGGAAGCGTTCCACCGCCTCCAGGGCTTCCTCGCCGTTGGCGGCCTCCCCCACTACCATACAGTCTAAAGAGGCCCAGTCTACAGCCAGGGTAATTCCCTTCCGAATCATTTCCTCATCCTCTACCACTAAAATTTTAAGCATTTTTTTCCTCCTGTGAAAGGGGCAATGTGGCCGTCACCGCAGTCCCTGTCCCGTCGGGCCGATGATTTAAGTACAGACCATACCGGTCCCCGTAATTTTTCTTTAAAATCGTATCTACATTGTACAGGCCCAGGTGATAACGGGCGGAGCTTTGTTCCCTGCATGTATAGGTGCCTGTCATCTCCTGCGGAAGCCCTTTTCCGTTATCGCTGACGCAGATCTGTAAAAGCCGGTTCTCCGTGGTCCATGCCCGGACCGTGACAATTCCGTCCTTTACATCCTCCAATCCGTGGAGAATGGCATTTTCCACAAGGGGCTGGAGTACCATCTTCGGCACTTTACATTCCGCCAGGTCCGGCGGAAGTTCTACGGCAAAGCGAAAGCTGCCGGACATCCGGATAGTCTGAATCTCCACATACCGGCGCAAAATCTCCACCTCCCGACGAAGGGGAACAAATTCCTCCGGGGAGATACAAAACCGCAGGATATCCGCCAGGTCCGTGGACATCACTGCCACCTGGGGCACCTGGTTGATCTTGCTGATCCACTTCATGGTATCTAAGGTATTGCACAGAAAATGCGGATTCAGCTGGGCCTGGAGCATGCGGATCTGGGCTTCGTTCAGTTCCCGTTGATTTTCGATTAGCTGTGCTTGATTTGCTTTCAGAGCCTCCACCATGTCGTTGAACTGCCCGGCAAGCTGGCCAAGTTCGTCGTCGTGGTAAGGGGTCACCTGCACGTTTAAGTTGTTATGTACCACCTGGCCGATGGCGCTGTGAAGCCGCTTGATGGGAGAGAACAGCTGCCGGCTCAGCCGCAGTCCCATGAAAACGGAGAGAATCACACACACCAGGGCGCTGCCCAGGGTGACGGTGCCAAGAAGCGTCCGGGTATCCTGGTTTAAGGTCTGGGGCCTGGAAAGCAGCACATACAATCCCATTTCCGGCAGGTATGCCGTGCTGTAGGAGCTGTCTGAGTCCCCATCATTGATATCTTCGCCGTCCAACAGCAGCCGGCGCAGCTTAGGCACCACCGTGTCGGTGAGAGAGGGCTCGCTGGCATAGATGGGTCGCCAATACTGATTCAGTAATATCAGACCGTTCTGGCTGCCATAGCTTTCCTCCAGCAGCCGGCTTAAGTGGGCGCGGTCCATGGTGACGACCAGGTATCCTGCCGCCTCTCCCTCATCGGTGGAAATCTGTGCCGCTCCTTGTAGAAGAGCGCCGCTGGTTCCCGTGCCTGCACCCGCCGAAGCAAAGGTCAGATTGGCTGTATCCGCGTCTGTGCTCGCCGAAGCAAAGGCCAGACCGGCTGTCTGTCGCGCGGCGTAAAGGACGCCCCAGTTCACAGGCAGCTCCCCCTCAACCGGACCGTTCTGGGTGGAGTAGAGCCAGACCCCGTCCTTGCCGTACAGGTCAAACCGGGCGTAGTCCCGGCTGCCCTCCGTCACGCCGAAAAGCGCGCTGTAGACGGCGGTATCGCCGCCCCGCCCCTGCTCCAGAACGGGAGCAATGGAGCGGTCGCTCTTCATAGCCGTAGAAACTTGGTGAAAATCGGTGTAGAGCGTGTCCAGAAGTTCCGTCACACGGGTCAGATGCTCCTCCGTTTCCAGCTGGGCCTGGCGGTTCAGACGCAGGCGAAAGGTTTGCAGGAGCATGGCGGAGCACAAAAACAGCGGAAGCAGAGAGGCCACTAGAAAGCCGGCGAATAACCGTGTACGAAAGGATTTTACAAAAAATTTTTTCAAGGGGTATCCACTCCTCCCAGATAAAAGGCCCATGACATAAGGATGGCGTCATGCTCCCTGCCGGCTTTATCAATATCGTAATCCATTAAGGTGATTTCCTCCGGTGCCGGCAGGATCCCGGCGGGTTCCACATCCGTCCGCACCGTCCGGCGGTAAAACTGAGTTTCCAAAAGCTGCTGCACGTCCCTGCCGGCAATGAAGTCCAGAAACTGCATGGCATTTTCCTGGTGGGCCGCGTTCCGAACAAGGGCAGCGCCGTCCGGGACAGAGCAGGTACCATCCTCAGGGTAGACAATGGCAATGTCCTCCCCTGCTGCTATCCGTTTCATGGCCGTTTCCTCCAGAGTTACGCCGATGAAGTCTGTTCCGTCGGCCACCGCGTCCAGCACCTGCCCGGAGCTTTGCCATTGTCTGCCATCCAGGCTGACGGCCAGCGATTGCATGGTGGTGTCATCCCCATTTTCCATGACGCCCAGCAGTGTGACCAGGCCGGTGAAGGAGGAGCCGGAAACGCCGGGGTCGCAGAAGGCAATCCGCCCCTGCCAGGCGGGGGCAAACAGATCGTTCCAGGAAGTGATCTGTCCCTCCTCCACCAGCTTCGTATTATAAATCAGAACCACCGGAAGGGAGGAAAAGGGCGTCCACAGTCCGTCGCCGGACCGAAACTCCGCCTGGAGCATGTTCCAGTCCCGGCAGTAATAGGGAGAAAAGCATTCCTCATATGCCTGCAGGCTGTCAGCGCCGCCGCCGAACATCACGTCCGCTCCGGGGGTTTCCGTTTCCTCGGAGATGCGTTTTAAAAGCTCGTTGCTGCCTCCGCTTACCACGTCCACCCAGATTCCGGTGCGCTCCTCAAATTCCTCGATGATGGGCCGGTATACCTCTTCCTTGTGGGATGTATAGATGACAAGCTCCCGGTCCTCCTGGGGGGCGTATTCCACGGAAGGTTCATCACCCATTCCGGCGCCGCAGCCGGACAGGGTCATAAGTCCCGTCAATACCAGACCGGCAAGCACACACAAATGTCTTTCTTTCACAGAAATTCCTTCTTTCGTAGTAAATTTTTGTTTACTTTAATTACATTATAGCATGATATTTGAATAGGCGTTGTCTAGGTTTCATAAAAGTTTGCAGGATTACGAAAGAAATCGCAGTTTTGTCCTCTGTTCATCCCCCGGGGAAAGGAATACAATCAAAGTAACTTGAAGAAACCGTAATCCGGCCTCTTCATCACAAAATAATAAGGAGGAATTTATTATGAAACGCATTGTCTCTTTTCTACTGGCCGCCGCCATGGCGCTGACCCTGGTGGCCTGCGGCGGAACCGGAACCTCTGCCCCCGGCAGCACGGACAACACCGATGACCCCGCAGTTTCGGAAAACACTGACGGCACGGACGACGCCAATGATACCGACGAAACCACGGTTCCCGAAAATCTCACCGAGACCCAGAAGATCATCCAGGAAGCTCAGGGCATGACGCTGGAGGAGCTGGCCCAGAAAGCCATCGAGGAATCGGGCGGCCAGATGTTCTATGGCGTGGGCAATTCCAGCCGGGGCGCCACCGCGCTGCCGCTCTTCATCGACTACTTAAAGACCATCGACCCCAGCTACACCATGGAGTTCGAGTGGCAGCAGCCCAAGAACAACAAGATTTTTGACCAGCTTACCGCAGATTCTCTGAAAGACACAGGCACCTTTGCCATGACCTTGATCCAGGACGGCAACCAGATCGAGTCCAAGATGGTTCAGACCGGTATTCTGGACACCTTTATCCCCAAGGACTGGGCTGACGCCAACGGCACAACCGCCGAGGAGCATGAGGGATATCTGCCTCTCCAGACCCTGAACAAGATTTTTATGTACAACAACACCGGTTCCAAGTCCTACGACAACTGCTGGGATTTTGTGGCGGAGGGAGAGCATGGCCTGTTTATGGACGTTGATTCCGAAATCGTGGGAAAGAATTTCCTGTACATGCTGACCCGTGACGATTACTCGGCTATGCTGAAGGAAGCCTTTGAGGCATTGTCTGCCGAGGAACAGGCTTACTTTAAGTCCACCGTGGATGAGATGGTATCCGAGGCGGAAGGCCTGGGACTTGGAGAAAATGGCGCCTACGCGCTGGCCTGGATCAAACTCTGGGTGGGCAGCTACAATGCGCAGACCGACGACGGCCCCATCTGCAACACCCTGGTGGACAAATCCGCTACTGACCAGTTCGGCCTTCTGGTGTACTCCAAGCTGCGCTCCGTGGAGGAGTCCGCCTCCGTCTCCAAGAACAACATCACCGTGGCGGCCTACAATGACGGCTACACCGGCATCGGCGGCTACGGCTACTGCCACTACCTGTTCGTCACCGACAACAGCCCCCTGCCCTGGACCGCCTGCGCCTTCA
>CALWLN010000120.1 GCA_944381535.1 uncultured Lachnospiraceae bacterium | reverse complement strand
AGGACAAGGGGGTTTTTACCCCAATATCATTGTATATACAATTATAGCTTCTTATCGAGATTCCAGCCCGCTGGTTGCTTATATTATGTATCAGGCGTTTGACCTTGGTGATTTTGAATATGCTAGTGCCATCGGATGGAGTTTTTTTGCTATGGTTATGATAATCATAGGATTGGTGATTTTATGTATGCGTCCATTTATCAATCGGGTGACTAAGCGGTATTAAAGGAGAATGAGATGCAGCTGATATTGATGTAGGAGAACCTAATAACGAGAGAAGTGTATTGTAACACGAAAATTTGAAGGCGCGAATTACTTTAATAATTGTTTATGTCGCTAACTGAAAGGCGGCGGAATGGAGACTTTTATGGAAAAAATAATAAAAAGAATAAAATCTTCAAAAAAAATGTTAGGAGCGGGATTGCCCAAAAAGTTGTTCCGAAAAAAAATGAAATTTGGAATTATTTTTAAGATTATCATGTATATTTTATTGCTTGATTTTGCATTTATATATTTATATCCATTCCTACATATGATTATTAATTCTCTTAAGTCATCGGATGATTTGATGGATATATCTGTTAAATGGGTTTTGAATGAATTATGTTTTGATAATTTTAAACTAGCATTTGAGAGCCTTGATTATATTCCGAGATTCTTTAAGACCTTGGTATCTGTGGGATTATGTAGCGTGGGGCATGTATTATCCTGTTCTTTCATTGGATATGGATTTGCGCGCTACAATTTCCGTGGGAAAAATATTATGTTCTTCCTGTTAATGCTTTCCATGGTGGTTCCCACACAGACCATAATTGTGCCTTTATATATTTTATATTCCAGAATGGGGATGATTCCGGGACAACTGGGGATTATATTACCCACTTTCTTTGGATTTGGATTAAATGGTGCGCTATTTGTGTTCATTTTTCGACAGTTTTTCCTGTCACTTCCGGTAGCGTTGGAAGAGGCAGCTGCTATTGATGGTTGCGGTCCAATCAAGACGTTTTTTCGCATTGCTTTTCCAATTGCGAAGCCTACAGTGATTATTAGTTCGGTACTAAGTGTTGTATGGCATTGGAACGACTTTTTCGAGCCTGGATTATATATTCAGAAGCAAAAGAATTTTTATTTATCTATGATGCTTCCAACTATGGCTACGGCTGTGGAGAATGCCCAGGCAAATACTCCAGGAATGACGGCAGAGGTAGGTTATACGGATGCAACAATAATGGCTGCAGTGATTCTTGTTATTGCACCGATTTTTATTGGTTATATATTCGTTCAACGAAAATTTGTGCAGAGTGTTGAAACTAGCGGAATTACTGGAGAATAATGAGAGTTATTGTATGAAACGCTGAAGTAAGAGCTGAAATGGGTTTTCGTATAGAATAAGTTGATTATTCCGCTGCATCGTAATATTTACAAGTACATTGGTATTATTCCCCGGGCATGGCAGAAAAAAGCAGATTCCTACGGAGGAACCGGTCCTGCTGCCGCCGCCCCGGGAAGTGCTGGAAGATCCAGAGCAGGAAATTTCTTTCTGATCTGACCGCAGGCAGGCTTAACATATCCAAAGGCATGATAAATAAACTGAGCCGTGAGTTTGCCAAAAAAACAGAACAGGAACGGAAAACAATATTTGCGGATCTGCTGCTTTCTCCCGTTCTGCATACGGATTGTACCACTGCAAAGGAAAATGGGAAGAATGCCAGTGTATTTGTGTGTGCCGCTCCGGATGGGAAAGCAATGTATTTTGCCCGCAGGAAAAAAGGGCATGAGGGTGTAAAAGGCACTCCGGTGGAAGACTACCAGGGGATCCTGGTCCACGATCATGAGAAGACCTTTTACAAATATGGTGCAGACCACCAGGAGTGTCTTGCGCATGTGCTTCGTTATCTGAAGGACAGCATAGAGAATGAAGCTGACCGGACCTGGAACAAAGAAATGCGCGCTCTGATACAGGAAATGATCCACTACCGAAACAGCTTACCAATGGAAGCGCCTCCCGACAAGGAAAAAGTCAACGGGTTTGAAGAACGCTACCGTGCAATACTGCAGAAAGCAAAAGAAGAATACGAATACGTTCCGGCAAGTGAGTATTATAAGGACGGATATAACCTGTATCTGAGGATGGAAGAATATATGTCCAATCATCTTCTGTTCCTGCATGACCACAGAGTACCGGCCACAAACAATGAATCTGAGCGGCTGCTCAGACGATATAAACGCAAGCAACAGCAGGCTGTGTCATTCAGGGGATTCGAGTCCATCGAGAATCTCTGTCAATGCATGAGCATGCTTCTTCAGATACGCCAAAATGAAGAACCAAATTTATATAGCAGAGTATCCCAGATATTTGGATAAAGAAAACCGATGGCTTCGACTGAGATTAGTCTACACCATCGGTTTTCTTATCGCAAGCCAGCCTCTGAACAGTAACCTTAGCGGCTATCGGCATAGAATTTTAATAGAAAGCCCTATTGACTTTCCTCTTTGTGCTTGTTAGAATATAGGTACAAAGAAAGTTTACCACTGACCGATATGTGGTATATAAATGGTCGGGTTGAAAGTTTACCGCTGACCAATATGCGGTATATAAATGGTTGGGTTGAAAGTATAGTCCTTCGCCGTAAGGCGGAGGACTTTTACGTAATGGGGATAGGCAAATGAAGAAAACAGGCTTTTATATTATCAAGGACAAATTTTTTGAAGATATGCCAGATCCATATCTCAAAGGAAATAAGGCAGGGAATAGACCGCATTATTACTGTTTTGAAGATACGAATACTGGGATATACTGGATGATACCGTTGTCCAGCCGTATTGATAAATATAGGAGAATTATGGAGAAAAAAGAGAAAGCTGGGAAACCTTGCGATATTCTTCATATTGTTAAACTGGTATAAAATTCACTCCAACGCAGCCGGATGTTATGGCGATTTTACAGAAGTTGAGGGAGCATAGATAGGATAAAATCAAAGTGAAACAGTCAATTCAAGTTATCCACTGAAGAGAAAGGATAGAAAAACACCATGGATTTTTACCAGCGCATGCAGCAGGTCTGCGCCAGAATTCCATACGGGAAAGCGGTCACCTACGGTCAGATTGCCCTTCTTTGCGGCCTGCCAAACCATGCCAGGCAGGTGGGCTACGCCCTGTCCCATGACCGGGCGGGGAAGGATGTCCCGGCCCACCGCATTGTCAATGCCAAAGGAATTTTAAGCGGAGCTATGGCCTTTGACACGCCGGACCTCCAGAAAACCCTTCTGGAGAAGGAGGGGGTTGCCGTAAAGCATACCGGGGAGGGCTGGAGGGTAGATTTGAAAAAATATGGCTGGAAGCATACCCTGGAGGAAGCGGAGGAGTTTTACCGGCTGTTTCAGCAGAAAGGAATATGAAAAATGAAGGAAATAAAATTATTGCTGACCGCCTTTGACGAATCTGCCTTTGACGAATTTTTGGGGAACTAAAAAAATAGGTTGTATTTTCCGCAAATAGGCGTATAATAAGTGTAAACATACAACACTTTTTAATGAAAATAAGTGAAGACAGGGAGCTGTTTTTATGTATCGGAAAATGATGACGCAGTTACAAGCGTGGAAAGAAAGTCCCCGGCGGATGCCACTGCTGTTGGATGGGGCAAGGCAGGTGGGTAAGACCTACACGGCCTTGACCTTTGGCAAGGAGCAGTACAAAAACACGGTGTACTTTAATATGGAAGATTCAGCGGAAATACAGGCCATCTTTGAACGGGATTTCAATATGGAACGCCTGATTCGGGAGCTGTCGGCCAAAGCGGGACAATCCATTTTCCCCGGAGATACACTGATTATCTTTGACGAGATACAGGCGTGTGAGCGTGCACTGACTTCTCTGAAGTACTTTTGCGAGAACGGGCCGGAGTACCATGTCATTGCGGCGGGCAGCCTGCTGGGAGTGGCACTCAAACGGGAAAAGTATTCGTTCCCGGTGGGGAAGGTAGACCGTCTGACCCTTTATCCTTTGGATTTTGAGGAATTTTTATGGGCAACCGGTAACGAGCCGCTGACGGAGATGATCCGGGAAGCCTATCAGGAATTTACACCGCTGTCGCTTCACGATACGGCGCTGGACTTATACCGGGAATATCTGGTGGTGGGCGGCATGCCCCAGCCGGTGAGCATTTATGCGGAAACAAAGGATTTTAACTTTGTGCTGGCTGCGCAAAAGGCGCTGAACGATGCATACATCGCGGACATGGCCAAGTATGCCACACCCCAGGAGACTGTCAAAATCATGGCGGCCTGGGGTAGCATTCCGGCGCAGCTCTCTAAGGAAAACCATAAATTTCAATATCGGGTAATCAAATCAGGGGCGCGGGCCTATGAATATGAAATCCCGCTGCAATGGCTGGAATCTGCGGGCATTATCAACCGCTGCACAAGAGTGAGCGAGGGAAAAATACCGCTGACCGCCTATGCGGACAATGAAGCATTTAAAATCTACATGGTGGACACCGGTCTGCTTTGTTCCAAGTTTGGCATAGCGGCAAATGTTGTCTTGACCGGAGAGCATTGTATGGACGGCTTTAAAGGCGCACTGGCGGAAAACTATATCATGCAGGCGCTGGTGACAAACGGGATTCAACCATACTATTGGACGTTGCAGCAGCGGGCGGAACTGGACTTTGTGTTTCAGGACAGGCAGGGGAATATCATTCCGCTGGAGGGAAAATCGGCGGATCATGTGCGCTCCAAAAGCCTGAACATATTTATGAGCCGTTACGATTGTCCTTATGCCATTCGGGTATCGGCCAGGAATTTCGGCTTTGAAAACGGGATTCAAAGCATTCCGCTTTATGGATTGTTTTGTCTGAAAATATAAAGGAGGGGCCAGACAATGACAAGAAAGGAAATAAAATTATTGCTGACCGCCTTTGACCCCTTCGGCGGCGAGCAGATCAATCCTGCCTGGGAGGCGGTAAAGGAAATCCCGGCTTCCGTCTCCAACTCGGCGGGAATTGCGTGTTTGGGGGATTGATATGAACAAATTTGAAATTCTAAAAAAATATTTCGGCTATGACCAATTCCGGGAGGGCCAGGAAATTCTGATAGACGCTGTCCTAAGCGGCCGGGATGTGCTTGGCATTATGCCCACCGGAGCCGGAAAATCTCTCTGCTATCAGGTGCCGGCCCTGCTTCTTCCTGGCATTACCCTGGTGATTTCCCCATTGATATCCTTAATGAAAGACCAGGTGCAGGCGTTGAACCAGGCGGGCGTCCATGCCGCCTATATCAACAGCTCCCTGTCCGAAAATCAAATAGCAAGAGCACTGGCCCTGGCGGCAGCGGGACAGTACAAAATCATCTACGTGGCCCCGGAACGCCTGGAAACGCCGGGCTTTCTGCAGTTCGCCGAACAGGTGGATATTTCCATGGTGACGGTGGACGAGGCCCACTGTATCTCCCAGTGGGGTCAGGACTTCCGTCCAAGTTATTTAAAAATTGTGCAGTTCATAAAGCTTCTGCGCACCCGCCCCGTGGTCAGTGCCTTTACGGCCACGGCTACTGAGCGGGTTAAGGAAGATATTCTCTGCGTGCTGGGACTTGCGCAGCCGGAAATCCTTGTGACAGGCTTCGATAGGAAAAATCTTTATTTTGCGGTGGAGACGCCCCGGAAAAAGGAAGCCTATGTGAAGGATTACGTGGCAGCCCACCCGGAGGACAGCGGGATCATTTACTGCGCTACCCGCAAAAATGTGGATATGCTCTGGGAGCATCTGGCGGCGGAGGGAGTGCCCGTGACCAGATACCATGCCGGCCTTGGCAATGAGGAACGCCGTCAGAATCAGGAGGATTTCATCTACGACAGGGCTCCGGTGATGGTCGCCACCAACGCCTTCGGGATGGGCATCGACAAATCCAACGTCCGCTACGTGCTCCACTACAACATGCCCCAGAGTCTGGAAAATTACTACCAGGAGGCGGGCCGGGCCGGACGGGACGGAGAGCCCTCCGAGTGTATTTTACTTTATTCCGCCCAGGATGTGATGGTGAACCGGTTCCTCCTGGAAAGCAAGGAGCAGAACCCGGAATTTACCTGGGAGGAGCTTGCGGCTATCCGGGAGCGGGACGAGGAGCGGCTGCGGGTCATGAACTATTACTGTATGACGAAAAACTGCCTGCGGACCTATATCCTGCAATATTTTGGAGAGAAGGGGAACGGGGACTGCGGCAACTGCGGGAACTGCCGGAAGGAATTTGTGGAGCGGGACGTGACAGAAGCCGCCGGGCATATCATCGACTGTATCCTGGAAATGCATGGGCGGTACGGCATCAATGTGGTGGCCGGGACCCTGGCGGGGGACAATCGGGCCAAGCTTAGGGAGTACGGGGTGTCCGGGTATCCCTCCTACGGGAGTCTGAAGGAAATGTCGGAGGCTGGGATCAAGGAGATCATCAACCAGATGCTGATGGAGGGGCTGCTGGCCGTGACGCCGGATAAGTACGCCCTTCTGAAGGTCACAAAGGCGGCGGAGGAGGTGCAAAACAGCACCCGCGCCGTCCTGCTCAAGGAATGGAAGAAAGAACCGGAGGCAGCGGCGCCGGGCAAAAAAGGAAAATCCGCCGCCGGAAAACGTCGTTCCGATATCCTTAATTCCAAGGGGCTGGAGCTGTTTGAACGGCTCAGGAGCCTGCGCACCGAGATCGCCCGGCAGCAGAACATGCCGCCCTACATCATTTTCTCGGACAAGACCCTGGTGGATATGTGCGTCAAGGCGCCCCGGAACAAGGCTGAGATGCTTCAGGTGACCGGTGTGGGCGAAAATAAATTTGCCAGGTATGGGGAGCGGTTTCTTGAAGAGATCGCAAGCTTTACCGGCGGCGTTCCGGGGAAGTTCTATTTTGGGGAGAGGGAGGATGAAACCGGATAAAGCATATGGTTGTTTTTTTACCCAAAATCCGTTATACTAGGAACAACAGAACCTGGCATAACGGATTTTGCCCTGTTATAAGGAGGCGTTCAGATGGCACGTACAGTTGGAATCGGAATTCAGAAGTTTAACGAAATCATAGAAAAAAATTGTTTTTATGTTGATAAAACTTCTTTTATTAAGGAGTGGTGGGAAAGCGAGGACAGTGTTACGCTGATTACCCGTCCCCGCCGGTTTGGAAAAACACTGACTATGAGCATGGTAGAACAGTTTTTTTCCGTGAATTACGCGGGAAGAGCCGACCTTTTTGAAGGTCTGTCCATCTGGCAGGAGGAAAAGTACAGAGACTTACAGGGAACCTATCCGGTTATCAGTCTCTCCTTTGCCAATGTGAAAGAAACGGACTTTAAGACTACCAGTTACCGGATTCGCCAGCTTCTGATGAAGCTGTACGAACAGAATGCTTTTTTGCGGGGGTGCGAGCAACTGTCAGAGGCGGAAAAGGCCTACTTTGAGCGGATGGCGTCGGATATGAGCGAGGAAGACGCGCCTCTTGCTCTCTATCAGCTATCTGATTTCCTGTCCCGTTATTATGGGAAAAAGGTAATTATTTTGCTGGATGAGTATGATACGCCCATGCAGGAGGCTTATGTGGACGGATTCTGGGATGAGCTGGTGGCCTTTACCAGAAGCCTGTTTAATTCCACGTTTAAGACGAACCCCTGGTTGGAGCGGGCTATCATGACAGGAATTACCAGGGTAAGCAAGGAGTCTATTTTTTCGGATTTGAATAATTTGGAAGTGGTGACAACTACTTCAGATAAATATGCGGACTGTTTCGGTTTCACGGAGCAGGAGGTTTTTGCCGCTATGGATGAGATGGGAAGAACCGAAAAACAGCAGGTAAAAGATTGGTATGACGGATTTACCTTTGGAAAAATCAGCGATATTTATAATCCCTGGTCCATTTTGAATTTCCTGGATAAAGGAAAATTTGCCACTTACTGGGCTAACACCAGCGGAAACAGCCTGGTAGGCAAGCTCATCCGGGAAGGAAAGAGAGGAGTGAAGCAGTCCTTTGAGATTTTGTTGAAGGGAGAACATCTATATACGCCTATTGATGAGCAGATAGTGTACAATCAGTTAAACGGAAATACAAAGGCTATCTGGAGTCTGCTTTTAGCTAGCGGATATCTGAAAGTGGTAAGCCATCAGGAATATAATGAAATCCCGAAGGGACAAAATCCGGATTATGAGCTTGCTTTAACTAATTATGAGGTGCAGCTCATGTTCCAGAATATGGTGAGAGGATGGTTCGTAGAAGCGGAGGACGATTATAACGATTTTATCCGGGCGTTGCTTGAGGGTGACGTGGAAGGTATGAACATCTATATGAATCAAGTGGCCCTTGCCACATTCAGCTATTTTGACACCGGAACAAAACCGTCAAAAGATACCAATCCTGAATGCTTGCACTCTGTGAAAGCGACCACTAAGGGTTTGACAGAACCAAACCCAAGTGTCTGCTTTTACCATGGCTTTGTGCTGGGGCTTATGGTGGAGTTGCGAGGGAAATACGCCATCACCTCCAACCGGGAGAGCGGTTATGGCCGCTATGACGTTTTATTGGAGCCGTTGTCTGAGGCAGAGGATGCGATCATCATAGAGTTTAAGGTTTTCAATCCCAGAAAAGAGAAAAACCTGGAAGAAACGGTACAAAACGCATTGCAGCAGATTGAGGATAAGAAGTACGAAGCGGATTTACGGGCCAAAGGAATCCCGGCGGAGCGAATCCGAAAATATGGCTTTGCCTTTGAGGGAAAGAATGTTTTAATCGGGTAGAGGGCCCAAAAACGGCCCTTCGCCCCCTACACCGTCACCTCCACTGAAAACACCTCCCCCGCCTGCAGGGAATACACGCTCCCGCCATGGAGCGCAAGAATCTTTTCCACACTTTTCAATCCGATCCGGTTGCTCTCCACCGTCTTGTCGGATTGCTTTACGTGGTTGCGAAGAGCCAGCCGCCAATGCCCGTTTTCCATGGAAAAAGCAGCCTTCACCGGCTGTTTCTTCTCCCCGTATTTTAAAATATTTGAAAAGAGATTGTTAAACACCCGTTTTAAAGCCAGCGGGTTTCCTGGAAACGTAACCGTGCTCTCCCATAAATCCGTCTCTACATCAAAATCCACCGTAAACCCAGCCAGTTCCATAAAATTCACATTTTCCTGAAGCTGGTCAAGAAGCGTGGGAATTGGCACTTCCTCCAGTTCTAAATCTTCCTGTGTCTCATATACCATAGCGTACTCAAACATCCGGTCCGAGAGCTCCCGGATTTCCAGCACCTTGTTAAGGCAGGAATCCAGATACTGCTCCTCCATGGCGGCGTCGCCCCGGTGGAGCTTTACAATCTCAAGATATCCGGAGAGAATGGTCAGAGGCGTCCGAAGGTCGTGGGACATGGCCCGGATCAGATCACTGTTGGCCTCCCGGCTTTCCCGCTCTCCCCGGATGGTGTCGTTTAAGCTCTTCCTTAAATAATCTAACTGTTCTGCCAAAATTCCGAATTCATCCCGGCTTTTCACCAAAATGGGCCGTTCCAGATTTCCCTCAGCCATGTAGAGAATTTCATTCTTCAAACTTTTGATTTCCCGCACTTTTCGGTGAAGAAACCAGAGAATAGGCGCAAGAAAAATTACAACGCTAAAAAGAAGGCTGGCTCCCAGATACCAGGGATAAAAGGAAAGATAATGATAGGAAAAAAAGTATACGTTTGCGGTCTGGTCCTGAAAGGCCACCGTCTTTTTTATGGTGGTAAGGGAATCCAGTTTCACTTGGTAAACGACAGACTGGCTGCCGGTCAGCCGCCAGATGAGGTTGCTGTCGTTCATGGCCGCAGGGTAAACGGCGTTGATGTACATTTCCGTGTCATGGGTGTATATGATAATGCCGCTGTAATAATCCCGGAGGTCAAAAAGCTCGTCCACCCGGCGCAGTCCCTCCGCGTCGTCAGGGGCGATGACGATCTCACCGGCTCGGTCCAGAAACTCTTCGATCCAGTCCTCACGATCATGGTTTATAAGCCCGTGCTCATACAGAAAAATATAAGCCGGGTCCCGCTGGTGGTACAGAAACAGGAAGCAGGAAACGGCGAGAACGGTGGCGCAGAAAAGGACCGCCAGAAATTTCCCGGTGACGGTGGTTTTTTTGAGTTCTGTATTCTTAAGCATCAAACCGGTACCCCTTTCCCCAGATGGTGCGGATGATTTTCGGATTCTGCGGGTCCTTTTCAATCTTTTTCCGGAGATTTCGAATGTGGACCATGATGGTGTTGTTAGCCCCGTAATAGTAAGGCTCCTGCCAGATGGACTCGTACAGGTGGCTGGCGGAGAAAATCTGCTTCTCATGCTTCATCAGAAGCAGTAAAATCTCATATTCCGTGGCGGTCAGCTCGATTTCCTGTTCATCCAGAAACACCCGCTGTTCCTGTTCCCACACCTGAAACCGCCCTTTTCGAAACACCTGTTGCTTCGGACCGGAAAATGTCTCGCCGGAGCCGGAATCCGTCTGCTCTGTGGCAGTTCCGCCGGCGCCTTCCTTTCCCTGATATACATGGTATCGCCGAAGCAGAGCCTTCACCCGGTTTAAAAGCTCGTTGTAGGAAAAGGGCTTTGCCAGATAGTCGTCGCCGCCGCTCTGAAACCCCAGGGTTTTGTCCCCATCCTGGGTCCGGGCGCTCAAAAATAAAATGGGAGCATTGCTCTCTTTGCGGATATTTAAGCAGGTCTGATAGCCGTCCATGCCCGGCATCATCACGTCCAGAATGATCAGATCAAAGGCTTTCTCAGAAAGGCGGGCCAGAGCCTCCGTCCCGTTTGCCGCCTCGGTGATTTCATAGCCCTCTCCGGACAGGAGAATATTGACAATATTTCTGATTTCGGGATTGTCATCTACCACTAAAATCTGTGAAGCTTCCATAAGTCCTTCCTTCTCTTTCCCACGAATTCTGCTTTTATAAGAACCGCTGCGCGAACCTTATAATCAAGTATTATAGCGGAAAATACGGTGCGCGACAGCGGTTTTAACGTTTCTTAAGAAATCTTTAGATTTTCTTTTCGGGGAATTTAAGAAATCCGTTCTAGACTGTTCCATGAAATCGCGCCGGTATATAGGGGAGGCGCGCAGGCTGTCCCTGCGGGAGGGCGATTGAACAGAGAGTTACGAAAAGAGGAAGTAGTTTATGAAACAGGAAGTGATACAGGAAACGGAGCTTGTTCCAGGACAGGAGGACACGGAGAAACGGAGCAGGAGGAAGCGGGAGATATTTTATCCGGTATTGCTGCTGATGCTGGCGGCGCTGGTAATTGTTCTCTCCTATGTTCCCGGGAGCCTTTACGGCTCCACCACCGACTGGTTCGCCCAGCATGTGTCCATAGCGGAAACCATACGCCAGACCATTTTAGAGGAGGGCACGCTGTTTCCGGGGCAGCTTCCCCTGGGAGGCGGCAGCAACATCTACGATTTTGCCTACTACGGCTATCTTCGGCCGGATGTGCTGTTTGGCTGTCTGCTGCCGGGAGTGGCCATGGAGACCATCATCACGGTCTATTCGGTGGCCGGATATCTGTGCAGTGTGCTTTTATTTTACCTTTTTTTGAAAAAGGCGGGACTTAAGGCGGAACTGGCTCTGCTGGGAGGAATCCTGTTTCTGGGAGCCGGCAGTTTTTATCACATACACCGGCATATTATGTTTATCAACTATATGCCCTTTTTGCTGGGAGCCCTGCTTTGTGTGCTCCGCTATCACAGGACCGGGAAGAAGGCGCTGCTGATACTGATGCTGACGCTGATCTATCTCCACAGCTATTATTATTCCATCTCCTGTCTGCTGGTGATTTACCTGTTCTTCCTGTATACGGCTCGGTGGGAGCCGGGTGTCCAATCTCCGCCTCCGGATAATCGGCGTTTTCATGCTCCACACATAGCCCGGTGCGGACGGTGGTGGAGTCTGACCTGGCATTATGCGCTCTGGGTACTGGCGTCCGTGGCCATGGCGGGATCCTTGCTTCTGCCAACGGCGGCTTCCGTTTTAAATTGCGCTTCTGCCAAGGACGGAGGGAGCGCCGGCACCGACCCCCTGCAAATGACCTGGAATATGGAAGGTCTGCTTTACAATGGGTATGGTCTGGGCCTGACGCTGATAGCGCTCTTTCTGCTGCTGCTGTCCCTGTGCCGGAGGAGAGCGCGGCTCCTGGCGGCGGGAATTTTGTTTGCACTGGTCTGCGGGCTGGTCCCGCTGGTGCTGAACGGATTTCTGTATAACCGGGCCAAGATTCTGATTCCCTTCCTGCCCCTGGTACTGTACCTCTGTATGGAGACCCTGTGGGAATTCTGGTCGAGGAGACGGCGGCCTGTGGTTCTCTTTTTGATTCCCATAGCATGGGTCACGTATCTACAGTATAAAGCCCACAAAATTCCCTGGGTGTGGGTGGATCTGGTACTGGTGATTCTGGTGTGCGGTGTGCTGTGGTGGCGTTGGTGGCTGCGGCGGGAGCAGAAAGCCGGTTTGAAAGAGGTGGCGGCTGCGACGGCAGAGCGTTTTAAGCCTGAGGTGGCAGTGTCCCTGTCAGAAAGGCTTCCCACTGCCGCGTTTACCGGGGTACTGACGGTCATGTGCGGTCTGGTATTTTTCTTTGCCATTGAGTTACATAGGAACGACAGCTACATCACGAAGGAGCACACCGTCATCAGCGCATTTTCCGAGGATGAGCGGGAGGACTTTTACCGGGAGGAAAACTACCGGTTTGACACCTTTTTAAAGCCCTATAGTACCAGCAACCGCCTGCTGGCCTACGGGGTGGGACGCGCCACCATGTACACCTCCACCGCCAATCCGCTGTACAGCCAATTTTTCTATGACGAAATCCGAACTCCCATCGGAAACAACAACCGGGTGGGGCTGTATGAACGGGCCAATCCTTTCCTTCTGTATCTCATGGGGGTCCGCTATCTGGAAACCACCACCAGCAATGTGCCGGTGGGCTATCAGATCGTGAAGCAGGAGGGAACGGCGGTTCTGGCAGAACGGGAGGATGTGCTTCCTCTGTGCTACGGCAGCGTCAACCTTCTCTCCCGGGAAGCCTATGAGCAGCTGGAGTTTCCGGAAAATCTGGAGGCCCTTGCTTCTGCCAGCATTGTGGAGGGGACCGGCACGGCGTTTACTTCTCATTTTACAGAGCTTCACCCACAGGAGGGTGTTGACTATCGGATTGAGAGAATCTCGGAGACGGAATTTACCGTGATTCCCAGGGAGCCGGTGGAGCATAAGATTCTTGTGGTGACCTTCCAGGTGAAAAATAATGCCCGGTCGGCGGTGACCATTGCCGTCAACGGGATTCAAAATAAATTGTCGGGGGCCTCGGCGCCCTACCCCAATGATAACGAGACCTTTACCTATCTGCTGTCCTCCAATGAGGCCATGACGGAATTTAAGGTCGAGACCAGCGGGAACTTTGAAATTGAGGATCTGCGTATTTACAGTATGGATGCCTCTTATCTGGGAAACCGTTCCATCGTTCCGTTTAAGGAAGAGCCGGCAGGCCCGGAGGGACAGGAAGCAGGAGCAGGCCTGGGCCAAAAAGAGATGGCCCGGGGAACCATCACCATGCCTAAGGACGGGTATCTGATCACCTCCTATCCCATGCAGCCCGGCTACAGGGCCTGGGTGGACGGCGTGGAGGTCCCGGTGGAGACGGTGAATACGGCCTTTGTGGGGCTGCCGCTGACGGCAGGGACCCACCAGGTGGAGCTTGTCTATGAGCCGCCGCTACAGCAAGCCGGGCTGGTGATGTCCCTGGCAGGCTGGCTGCTCTGGGCGGGATTCCTTGCGGCGGAGCAGATTGGAAAAGGCAGGAAGTCCGGTAAAGCGCCGGGCCTGATTACAGAGAAATAAAAGCGATCAAAGGAGTAGACGATAAAAAAATGAAAGTACAGGAAGATTCAAACATACAACAAAAATCACAGAACCGGCAGACCCTGTATCAGAAGCTGAAGGAACTTTTCACTTACGGAATCGGCGGGGTTCTGACGACTCTGGTCAACTACCTTATTTACTTCGGCCTGGAATTTTTGCGGGTAGATTACCTGTGGGCCAACACTCTGGCCTGGGCCGGCGCGGTTTTGTTTGCTTTTTTCATTAACCGCAAGTGGGTGTTTGCTTCCCAGGGAAGCTGGAAAAAGGAGTTTATCGCCTTCACCGGCATGCGTTTTATCACCCTTGGGGTGGAAAATCTGCTGCTGTATTTGCTTGTGGAGCAGCTTTGCCTTCTCTCCGGGATATCCAAAATCCTGGTCAGCGTTGTCACTGTGCTGGCCAATTATGTGATCTGTCAGAAACACATTTTCGGACACCAAAATAGGCAGAAAGAGAAACTACAGACGGAATAAACAGTAACAGCAGCAAGCTACAGGAAGGAGAACAGACATGGATAAGCTGACGATCATTGTGCCCTGTTATAATGAGGAAGAGGTATTACCCACATTTTATAAAGAAGTAAAAACGGTTCTGGAGGGCATGCCCCAGGTGGAGCCGGAGCTTCTCTTTATCGACGACGGCAGCCGGGACAACACGCTGAAGGTTTTGCGGGCTCTGCGGGCCTGTGACGATCACTGCCGCTACCTGGCATTTTCCAGAAACTTCGGCAAGGAGGCCGCTATGTACGCGGGGCTGAACGCTGCCACCGGCGACTACTGCGTGATCATGGACGCGGATTTGCAGCATCCACCGACATTGCTTCCCCAGATGTACCAGGCCGTGAAAAATGAGGGCTACGACTGCTGCGCCGGCTTTCGCGAGAACCGGAAGGGGGAGAGTGCCGTCCGCAGCCTTTTATCCAAAGCCTTTTACAAGGTGATTCAGAAGTTAAGCCACATGAAAATGGAGGACGGGGCCGGGGATTTCCGCATGATGAGCCGGAAAATGGTGAATGCCGTGCTGTCCGTAAAGGAATACAACCGCTACATGAAAGGGATTTTTTCCTTTGTGGGCTTTGACACCAAATGGATTCCCTTTGAAAATGTGGAGCGGGCGGCGGGGAAAACCAAATGGAGCTTTAAAAGCCTGTTTCGCTACGCCCTGGACGGTATTTTTTCTTTCTCCACCACACCCATCACCATTGCCGGGGTTGTGGGCGCCATCCTTTTTGTGCTGTCCATGCTCTACGGTCTGGGCACGGGGATCAGCACGCTGATTTTCGGAAACGAGGTCAGCGGCTATACCACTATCGTCTGTCTGATCCTGTTTCTCAACGGAATCCAGCTTCTGGTGATCGCGGTGATCGGGGAGTACATATCGAAAACTTATATGGAGAGCAAGGAACGGCCCATCTACATTGTCAAGGAAAGCAGTTGGCAATAGTTATAAAAAAAATACCTGTTTTCCAAAAAAAGTACAAAAGGAATCCTGGGATTCTTTTATACTGAACCCAACGAGAAAAGAACGGGGCGTTCCCCGCAAAGTTCAAAGGAGGATTTAACAATGGCAGACGTTCATGAGATTAGTGAATTTCTACAAAAAGGAAGAGCAAAAAATGTAAAAGCGTTGGTGGAGGAAGCGCTGGCAGAGGGACAGGACCCGAAGGTCATCTTAAACGACGGTCTTCTGGCCGGTATGATGGTCATCGGCGAGAAGTTTAAGAACAATGAAGTGTTCGTACCGGAGGTTCTGGTAGCAGCCAGAGCGCTGAATGCCGGACTTGCTATCCTGGAGCCCAAGTTGATCGAGGTTGGAAACGAGCCTGTGGGCAAGGTTGTGATCGGAACCGTGAAGGGTGACCTGCACGACATCGGTAAGAATCTGGTAGCCATGATGATGAAGGGCGTTGGCTTTGAGGTCATCGACCTGGGCGTTGACGTAGAGCCCGCCACATTCGTAGACAAAGCCGAGGAGAACGGCGCAAACGTGATCTGCATGTCCGCCCTTCTGACCACCACCATGCCCAGCATGCAGCTGGTGATCGACGAGCTTCAGAGCCGTGGACTGAGAGACAAATACATCGTAATGGTTGGCGGAGCTCCCGTAAACCAGAGCTTTGCGGACCAGATCGGCGCTGACTACTACACACCGGACGCGGCTACCGCGGCAGAGACCGCAAAGGCAGCCGTTACCAAATAAGAGGATAAAAAAGACTGTTGTCGCCAGTTACATAGGTAGATTGAAGGCAGCCGTTACCAGACAGGAACACCCGAAGGCAGCAGGCCGAGAGGGGATTGAGAAAACGTTATGCGAATGTGGACCTCCCGTTGCATAACGTTTTTCTCATTAAGCTTGCGGGAAAAAGTCGGGCAGAACGGGAGGCGGTTGCTTTTTGGGAGGGCTTATGGTATATTCAGATTGGCGTCAGGTACAGAAATCGGACAGGAAAACAGAGGTTATATTATGAACATAACAGTGATAAGAGCAGGAAAAGAAACTGTTTTTCAAGGGGAGGAATCCCTGTCCTTGCTGCAGCAGCTGCGGAGGGAAAATATTTACATCAGCGCGGCCTGTGGCGGTAAGGGAACCTGCGGAAAATGTAAGATACGGATGGTGACCGGGGCCACGGGGGCCACGGAGGGAGACTACCGTTTTTTCTCTGAGGAGGAACTGAAAAATGGCTGGCGGCTGGCATGTACGGTTTATCCCAGGGAGGATTGCCGGATCCAGATTCATTCCGATGATGAATCCCGGTTTGAGATCGTGTCGGATTATCAAGGGCAGCGGGAGGCCGCTGCGGCGGAGAGCCGGGGATATGATATCGGCATTGACATCGGCACCACCACCATCGCCATTGAACTGGTGGACACGGTGGAAAGCCAGATTCTTCATACCGTCACCGGCATCAACCGGCAGCGGGCCTTCGGCGCGGATGTGATCTCCCGCATCCAGGCCTCCAACGAGGGACAGGGGGAAGCATTGAAGGAGAGTATCCGTGAGTGTCTGTATGAGGGGATCAAGCGGCTTCTTAAGGAGAGCGGGGCAGATGGAAGCAAGGTGGGACGGATTGCCATTGCCGGCAATACTACCATGGGACATCTGCTAATGGGGTATTCCTGTGAAACTCTGGGGGTGTATCCCTTTACCCCGGTAAATATCGGGACCATAACCACCAGCTTTGGGGAACTCTTTGCCGCCCAGATACAGGCGGATGAGGGGGAGGTCCCGGCCATTTCGGCCCAGATCGTGCTGCTGCCCGGAATCTCCACCTATGTGGGGGCGGATATCTCCGCGGGAATGCTGGTCTGTGGGTTTGACAAGCGGGAAAAGCCCTGTCTGCTCATCGATCTGGGTACCAACGGGGAGATGGCCCTTGGCAATAAGGACAAGATTCTTGTCACCTCCACGGCAGCGGGACCGGCCTTCGAGGGCGGAAACATTTCCTGCGGCATGGGGAGCGTTCCCGGAGCTATCGCAGGCGTATCCATCAAAGACGGCCGGGTTTTCGTAAAAACCATCGGCGATCAGCCGCCGGTGGGACTATGCGGTACCGGTGTCATTGAGACGGCCTTCGAGCTGGTGAAGGAAGAACTGGTGGACGAGACGGGCATGCTGGATGAGGATTGCTTTGACGATGGCTTTGAACTGGCGAAAACGCCCCAGGGAGAGCCCATTCTCTTTACCCAGAAGGATGTGCGAGAGATTCAGCTGGCCAAATCCGCCGTGCGGGCAGGGATGGAGACGCTGCTTCTGCGCTACGGCGTTACCTATGAGGATGTGGATCAGGTGTTTCTGGCCGGAGGTTTCGGATACAAGATCGCTCTGGAGAAGGCTATCGGTATCGGTATGCTGCCGGAGGAATTTCGGGAGAAAACCACGGCTGTGGGCAACAGCTCCTTAGGCGGAACCGTCCGCTATCTCACGGAAGACGGGGCCGGGCAGAGGCTTGACAGGATCGTGGAGCTGTCCTCCGAGGTGGAACTGTCCTCCGATAAGGATTTTAATAATTTCTATACGGAGTTTATGTTTTTTGAATAGGTGATGGAAATGACGATCTTTGAGGAAATCAGTGAGGCTGTTGAGAGCGGGAAAGGGAAACAGGTGAAGCGTCTGATCGAGGCCGCCATGGATGATGGAATCACTCCTGAGGAGGTTCTGAATCAGGGGCTGATTCCCGCCATGGAGCGGGTCAGCCAGAAGTATCACAACGAGCAGTTTTTTGTGCCGGAGGTGATTCTGTCCTCCCGCGCCATGGCGGTGGGCACCACGATCCTGGAGGAATATATTAAGGAACAGGCTCCCCGGGAGTCCTTGGGAACGGTTGTCATCGGAACGGTGAAGGGCGATCTGCACAACATCGGGAAAAATCTGGTGGGCATGATGCTTCAGGGGCTGGGACTTACGGTCTACGATCTGGGCTATGATGTGGAGGTGGATACTTTTATTGAGAAGGCCCGGGAATATCAAGCGGACATCATCTGCATGTCGGCTATGCTGACCACCACCATGCCGGAGATGAAGAAGGTGATCGGCAAGCTGGTGAATAAGCGGCTGCGGGAAAAGTATATCGTGATGGTGGGGGGCGCGCCTGTGACGGAGGCCTTTGCCAGAAATATCGGGGCCGATATCTACACCCGTGACGCGGGAAGCGCGGCTCTGATGGCGAGAGAGGCGGTGCTGGCCAAAAGAAACCGGGAGGCGAAAGTCACAAAGACAGCCGGGGCAGAGAAGGAAGCGGAGACATAAGGAAGCAGGCGGAATATGAGAATTTTACTGGTGGCAATCAACGCAAAATATATTCACTCGAACCTGGCTGTTTACAGCCTTAAGGCTTATGCGGAGAAATACCGGGAACAGGTGGAGCTCATGGAGTACACCATCAATCACCGGACCGATGTGATCTTACAGGAAATCTATAAGCGGAAGCCGGATGTGGTGTGCTTTTCCTGTTATATCTGGAATATTTCCCTGGTAGAACAGCTGGCCGGGGCGTTCCATGCCCTGCGGCCCGAAGTGCCCATCTGGGCAGGGGGGCCGGAGGTTTCCTATGAATGGGAGAACTTTTTACGGGAGCATCCGGAGATAACAGGGCTTTTGCTGGGGGAGGGGGAGGAGACCTTCCGGGAGCTGTGCGAACATTATGTGGATAAGACAAGAGCCCTGGAGGAGATAAAGGGGATTGTATACCGGGATTCTGCGGGACGGGTGGCGGCGACGCCCAGGCGGGAGCCGCTCCGCATGGATGAGCTGCCCTTCTGTTACGGAAATCTTGAGGATTTTGCCAACCGTATTATTTATTACGAAACCAGCCGGGGATGTCCCTTCCGGTGCAGCTACTGCCTATCCTCCGTGGAAAAGGACCTGCGGTTTCGCAGTCTCTCCCTGGTATATGGAGAGCTGCAGTTTTTCCTGGATCGGAAGGTGCCCCAGGTAAAATTTGTGGACAGGACCTTCAACTGCAACCATGCCCATGCCATGGCAATCTGGCAGTATTTGAAGGACCATGACAACGGGGTTACCAACTTTCATTTTGAGATTTCCGCGGATCTGCTCACGGAAGAAGAACTGCAACTTTTGGGAACCCTGCGGCCGGGACAGGCGCAGCTTGAGATAGGCGTCCAGTCCGTCAACCCCTTGACGATAAAGGAAATCCGTCGTACTATGAATCTTAAGCGGCTTGAGGCGGCGGTCCTACGGGTGAAGGAGCAGGGAAACATCCATCAGCACCTGGATTTGATCGCGGGGCTGCCCTTTGAGGATTACCAAAGCTTCCAAAACTCCTTCGATGAGATTTACGCGCTGCGCCCACAACAGCTGCAGCTTGGTTTCCTGAAGGTGTTAAAGGGCTCCTTCCTGTATGAAAACCGGCGGGCCTACGGGCTTTTGTATCAGAAGACGCCGCCTTACGAGGTCCTTAAGACACGCTGGCTTTCCTATGACGAGCTGATCCGTATCAAGCAGGTGGAGGAGATGCTGGAGGTCTATTACAACAGCGGCCAGTTTGAGGTGACCATGCAGGTTCTGGAACTGGCCTTTGAGAGTCCTTTTGAGATGTTCTTGTCTTTGGGGCGATTTTATGAGGCAAAGGGATGGTTTTTCCGGAATCATTCCAGAATCCGCAGAAGCGAGATCCTGCTGGAGTTCGTGAAGGAACGGGGTCTTCCCCATCCGGACCTCTACCAGGAAGCGCTGACCTTCGATCTGTATTACCGGGAAAATATGAAAAGCCGGCCATACTGGGCGCCGGACCCGGCCCTGTTTAAAGAGCGGGCAAAAAGCCTTGGACAGGGGAAAAGAAACTGCCATCTGGAACCCTTTTATTATGATTTTTCTTTGCTGCTTCAGAAAAAACAGCGGGGCTATCCGGCCCGGAGGGAAGCATGGTGCTTTTATCGTTTTTCCTATGAGGAGCGGGACCCGCTGACGGGACAGGCAAAGGCAGAGCAAATTGACACTTCATCAACCCTTCCATACTGAGAAAACGAGGTGAAACCCATGAATTTTCGCAATTCCAAAAAGAAACGGGCCATTGCGGCCGTCATTGTCATCCTGCTGGTGGCCTCCATGGTGCTGTCCGTTCTGATTTCCGCGTTCGTATAGAGAAAGCGCTGTTCATAATCCACAGAAAGCGTAGAATTATGTCAATGATATTGGTTGAAATATATCTTGAAAAACCCGGGGATTATGTGTAGAATAGGGAGTAGACCTAAGATAAGACGTAGCGAGACAGAATTGACAGCGAGGTATAGATATGAAAAAGTGGAAACGATATTTGCCCGTAAGCGTGCTGGCGGTTGTGTTACTGATCGCGGCTGCCTTTACTTTTAATGTAAGGGCGGAGGCGACGGAGGATAACACGATTCCGGAGCGGGTTTTCTTTGGAGACATTGACGGCGGCGGGATGAGCAAAGAGGAAGCTGTGGAAGCCATCGAGGCCTATGTGGAACAGCTGGGAGAGACCAAGGTGACGCTCACGGCCGGAGAGAATACCCTGGAGACCACAGCGCAGGAGCTGGGCTTGTCCTGGAGCAATCCTGAGATTGTGGAGGAAGCTGTGGACTTAGGAAAGTCCGGGAATCTCATCGCCCGCTATAAAGTGATGAAGGATCTGGAGCATGAGGATAAGGTGTACACCATCGCCTTTGACCTGGATACCGCTATGGTGCGGCAGCTTCTGGAAGCGAACCAGGAGGTCTTGAATACGGAGGCTGTGGACGCCGGCTTAAGCCGGGAGGATGGCGAGTTTGTGATCACCCCCGGAAGCCAGGGGGTCAGTGTGAACCTGGAGGAATCCGTGGCTCTGATCGAGGAATATTTTACTACCCTCTGGGATGAGCAGGAAGCGCGGCTGGAACTGGTGACAGAAGTGGTGGAGCCTAAGGGAACCGAGGAAGAGCTGAGCAAGGTGCAGGATGTGCTGGGAAGTTATCATACGAACTTCAGCAGCTCGGCAGCCGGACGCGTGACCAACCTGCAGGTGGGAGCCTCCAAGATTAATGGAGCGGTCATCTATCCCGGCGAGGAATTTTCCGCTTATGAGTATCTGAATCCCATCAATGCGGAGAATGGTTATGAGTTGGCCGGAGCCTATGAGAACGGCACCACCATTGAATCCTACGGCGGAGGTGTCTGCCAGGTGTCCACCACCCTTTACAACGCAGCCATCCGGGCGGAACTGGAGATTACGGAACGCTATCCTCATTCCATGACGGTATCCTATGTGGATCCTTCCGAGGATGCGGCCATTGCCGGTACCTATAAGGACTTGAAATTTGTGAACAACACGGATGCGCCCATTTATATTGAGGGCTATACTGCCGGAAGAGATATCTACTTTACCATATACGGCCAGGAGACACGGCCGGAGAATCGGGAGGTTACCTTTGAAAGTGAGATTTTGAGCGACGAGGCGCCTGCTACCCAGTTTAAAGCCGTTGAAATGCCGGTTGGATACGTGAAGAGAGTCCAGAGTGCCCACAACGGAATCAGCGCAAGACTGTGGAAGATTGTAACGGTGGACGGCGTGGAGGAGAGTAGGGATATCTTTAACAAGAGCACCTACAATCCGTCACCGGCAATCTATGAAGTTGGCGTTGTTTCCGCCAATGCGGAGGCAGTGGCCAATATCAACGCAGCCATTGCTACCCAGGATGAGGCCACCATCCGCGCGGCGGCGGAGTACTGGAGTGACGAGGCTATCGCCGCGCGGGAGCAGGCTGCGGCAGCGCAGCAGCCCACAACACCTCCTGCCGAGGGCGAACCGACCACGCCGGAGGATGGAACAGGTACGGAAACGACCCCGCCTGTAGGTGAGACAGGCGGCGCAACCACACCGGCAGGCGGCACAGCCACACCGTAAAAGTTGAAGTTTCGTTTTGTACAGGATGGGTGTACGCCACGAAAAACGCACTTAAGAGGCTGCCTCAAACATGAGACAGCCTCATACTATAGTACACGACAAATAAATTTGCCGTGTACTATAGCTTTATTCACGAAAATAGAAAGTTCGCCAAGCGTGCTTTCTACTATAAGAAGGCAGGGACAAAAGAATGTTAAAAGTGGGAAAAGTCCCGGAGAGCGTTTTAAAGCGCTCCATATTCAGACAAATTCATACCCGCCGTAAGGAGGTGCTCCTGGGAGCAGGCGTGGGCGAGGACTGCGCCGCCCTTAAGCTGGAACCGGGGGAGATTTTTGTGATTTCCACGGATCCCATTACAGGAACGGCCCGGGATATCGGACATCTGGCCATTCATGTGACGGTCAACGATCTGGCCTCCGCCGGGGCGGAGCCGGTGGGTGTAATGCTCACCATCCTGCTGCCGGAGGGCAGCGAGGAGCGGGATTTAAAGCAGATGATGGCGCAGATGGAGGAATGCTGCGCCAGAGCCCAGGTACAGATCGTGGGAGGCCACACCGAGGTGACCCGGGCGGTGACCCAGCCGGTCATCTCCGTCTGCGGTATCGGGAAGGCCCGGGAGCAGGAGCTTGTGTCCACCGCTGGGGCGGAGCCGGGACAGGACATTTTGATCACCAAGTGGATCGGCCTGGAGGGAACCTCCATCATCGCCAAGGAGAAGGAAGGGGCGCTTTCCGCCCGGTATCCGATGGATTTCATTGAGACTGCCAAAGGGTTTGACAAGTATCTGTCCGTGCAGCCGGAGGCTGCGTTGGCGGTGAAGTTTGGCGTCAGCGCCATGCATGATGTGACCGAGGGCGGAATTTTCGGAGCCCTCTGGGAGCTGGCGGAGAGCTCCGGCGTGGGACTGGAAATTGATTTAAAGAAAATTCCGGTGCGGCAGGAAACCATTGAGGTGTGTGAATTTTTCGGGATCAATCCTTACGGGCTTATTTCCAGCGGCAGCATGCTGATGGCTGCGTCCGACGGCAGCGGGCTGGCGCGGGAGCTTGAGAAGGCGGGCATCCATGCCGTGGTGGTGGGAAAAGCCACCCGGGGAAATGACAGAGTCCTCATCAACGAGGAGGAGCGGAGATTTCTGGAGCCTCCGAAAACGGATGAGCTGTACAAAGTAGTATAAATTTACCGTTTTCTGCGTTTCGAAGCGCATTGCCGGGCGGGCATGAACAGGAACGGTATCTAAAATATGGAGGAACAACGAATGGAAATGAGAGAGAAGATTTTGACCTTTATCGAGAAGAACAGCCGGGTGGATTTGAAGGAGCTGGCTATCATCCTGGGTGTGGACGAGGCCACCGTGGCCAACGAGATGGCGGCCATGGAGGAGGAACATATCATCTGCGGCTACCATACGCTGATTGACTGGGAGAAGACCAGTATTGAGAAGGTAAACGCCCTGATCGAGGTGCGGGTCACTCCCCAGAGGGGCCGGGGCTTTGATACCGTGGCGGAGCGCATCTACAACTACGCCGAGGTGAACGCCGTATATCTGATTTCCGGCGGCTATGATCTCCTGGTGACCCTGGAGGGCAAAACTTTAAGGGAGGTGGCCCAGTTTGTGTCCGACAAGCTGTCCACCCTGGACTCTGTCCTGAGTACCAAGACCAACTTCATTTTGAAAAAATACAAGGACCACGGCACTGTCATTGCCGAGAAGAAAAAGGATGAAAGGATGCTGGTGACCCCATGAGAAATCCACTGTCAGAACGGATTACAACGATTCAGCCTTCCGGTATCCGCAAGTTTTTTGACATTGTAAGCGAGATGAAGGACGCCATCTCCTTAGGCGTGGGCGAGCCGGATTTTGATACCCCCTGGCATATTCGGGACGAGGGTATTTATTCTCTGGAGAAGGGAAGAACCTTCTATACCTCCAATGCGGGCTTAAAAGAATTAAAGATTGAGATTGCCAATTATCTCTACCGCCGGTTTGGATTAAGCTATGACTACAAGGACGAAATCCTGGTGACGGTGGGGGGCAGCGAAGGCATTGACATTGCCATGCGGGCCATGCTGGACCCGGGAGATGAGGTACTGATCCCACAGCCCAGCTATGTGTCCTATGAGCCCTGCGCGGTACTGGCCAACGGGAAGCCTGTGGTCATTGAGCTACAGGAGAAAAATGAGTTTCGTCTGACGGCGGAGGAGCTGGAGGCGGCGATTACGCCGAAAACCAAGCTTCTCGTCATGCCCTTCCCCAACAATCCCACGGGAGCGGTGATGGAGCAGAAGGATCTGGAGGCGGTGGCCCAGGTGGTGAAGAAGCACGATCTGTTTGTACTCAGCGATGAGATTTACAGTGAGCTTACCTATCTGGACAAGCATGTGTCTATTGCTTCCCTGCCGGGCATGAAGGAGCGGACCGTTCTCATCAACGGCTTTTCCAAGTCCTATGCCATGACCGGCTGGCGTCTGGGTTACGCCTGCGCTCCAAAGGTGATCCTGGAGCAGATGTTAAAGATTCACCAGTTTGCCATCATGTGTGCCCCCACCACCAGCCAGTACGCTGCGGTGGACGCTCTTAAGAACGGCGATGAGGATGTGGCCCACATGCGGGAGGAGTACGACGGGCGCCGGAGATTTCTGGTTCACAGGTTCAAGGAGATGGGACTTTCCTGCTTTGAGCCTTACGGGGCCTTTTACATTTTTCCTTCCATCCGGGAATTCGGCATGACCTCCGATGAATTTGCCACAAAGCTTTTGGAGCAGGAGAAGGTGGCGGTGGTTCCGGGCACGGCCTTTGGCGCCTGCGGGGAGGGCTTTGTGCGTATTTCCTACGCCTATTCTCTGGAAAATTTAAAGAAAGCCCTGGACAGGATCGAGCATTTTATCAAAGGGCTGCGCGGGGAAATTTGACATGGCAGGCTTAAATGTGGTATTGTTTGAACCGGAGATACCGGCCAACACCGGAAACATTGGACGCACCTGTGTGGCTACGGGCACAAGACTTCATCTGATAGAGCCCCTGGGTTTCCGGCTGAATGAGAAGGAAATCCGCCGGGCGGGCATGGATTACTGGAAGGACCTGGATGTGACTCGTTATGTAAACTATCAGGAGTTTCTTGATAAAAATCCGGGAGCGAAAATTTATATGGCCACCACCAAGGGAGAGCATGTGTATACGGAGGTGTCCTACGAGCCGGACTGTTATCTGATGTTCGGCAAGGAGAGCGCCGGAATTCCCGAGGAGATTTTGGTGAAGCACCGGGCAGAGTGCGTGCGGATTCCCATGATGGGGGAGACACGTTCCCTGAATCTGTCCAACTCCGTGGCCATTGTGTTGTATGAGGCGTTGCGACAGAATGGGTTTTCCCATATGAAGCTTGCGGGGGAGCTGCACCGCTTAAGTTGGGACGGCAATGGAGAGTAGCCGGAAGCGGGACGGCGGCGGAACGAAACCTGAGCTGGGACTGAGAGGAATAGAACATGAATTTTATTGAAGCCAGAAAACTGGTGCACGAATACATCCGCAGGGATGATGAGGGAAATGTGGAGAGCGTGGAGAGGGCTCTGGACGGCGTGGATATTGATATCATGCCCGGGGAGTTCATTGCGGTGCTGGGCCACAACGGTTCCGGGAAATCCACCTTTGCCAAGCATCTGAACGTGCTGCTGTCCCTAACGGAGGGAACCCTGTGGGTGGACGGCAAGGACACCGCCGATGAGGGAAACTTGTGGGACATCCGCAAAAATGCCGGCATGGTGTTTCAGAATCCCGATAATCAGATCGTCGCCAGCGTGGTGGAGGAGGATGTGGGCTTTGGGCCGGAAAATATCGGAGTTCCCACGGATGAAATCTGGAAGCGGGTGGACAAAAGCTTAAGAAGCGTTGGCATGTCCGAGTACCGGGAGCACTCCCCCAACAAGCTGTCCGGAGGACAGAAGCAGCGGGTTGCCATTGCCGGTGTTATGGCCATGGAGCCCAAGTGCATTATCTTAGACGAGGCTACTGCCATGCTGGACCCAAATGGCCGTAAGGAGGTGCTGGCTTCGGTACAGGAGCTCAATGAGAAAAAAGGCGTCACGATCATATGGATCACCCATTATATGGAGGAGGTCATAGAGGCGGACCGGGTCTATGTGATGGATGAGGGGAAGGTCGTGATGGAGGGAACGCCCCGGGAGATTTTCTCCCAGGTGGAGCGCTTAAAGGAGCTGCGGCTGGATGTGCCTCAGATTACCCTTCTGGCCCATGAACTGCGCCAGGCGGGCCTTGACATCCCGGAGGGGATTTTGACGAGACAGGAATTGGTGAATGCGCTATGTCGATGATTTTAGATAAGGTCAATTACACATACAGCCGGGATACCGCCTATGAGAAGCATGCCCTTAAGGACGTGAGCCTGAAGATTGAGGACGGCCAGTTTATCGGAATCATCGGTCATACCGGCTCCGGCAAATCCACTCTGATTCAGCATTTGAACGGACTTATGCGGGCGGACTCCGGGACGATCTTCTTTAACGGTGAGAATATTTACGACAAGGACTATGATATACGCGCCCTGCGGGCTAAGGTGGGGCTGGTGTTCCAGTACCCGGAGCATCAGCTTTTCGAGACCACGGTGTTTAAGGATGTCTGCTTCGGACCCGGGAATCAGAAGCTGCCTTCAGAGGAGGTGGAGTCAAGAGCCTCCGAAGCCCTGCGGGCGGCAGGACTGCCGGAACACCTGTGGCAGCAGTCGCCCTTTGAAATGTCCGGGGGACAGAAGCGGCGGGTGGCCATCGCCGGGGTGCTGGCCATGAAGCCCCAGATGCTGATCCTGGATGAGCCCACGGCGGGCCTGGACCCTAAGGGCCGGGACGAGATTTTAGACCAGGTGGCGAAGATGCGCCGGGATCTTCATATGACGGTGATCCTGGTGTCCCACAGCATGGAGGACGTGGCAAATTATGTGGACAGGCTCATTGTGATGAACCGGGGCCAGGTGATGTTAGATGGCACGCCCCGCCAGGTATTTTCCCACTACAAGGAACTGGAGGCTGTGGGCCTGGCGGCTCCCCAGGTAACCTATCTCATGCACGAGCTTCGAAAAGCCGGGCTTCCTGTAGATGTAGACGCAACGACCAGAGATGAGGCAAAGGCGTCGATATTGAAGGCAGTCGCCCGGCCATAGCTTCCGCCCTCATCGCGGGACGAAATATAAGGTGAATTATTATGTTAAGAGACATTACCATAGGACAATATTATCCGGCGGATTCTGTGATCCATAAGCTGGACCCGAGAGTGAAGCTGTTTGCAACACTACTCTATGTCATATCGTTGTTCATTTTTGAAAACTGGGTGGGCTTATCTTTGGTCACCCTGTTTCTGATTGGCGTCATCTGGCTGTCCAAAGTACCCGTAAGCTATATGGTGAAAGGCCTTCGGGCCATTGTGATCATTCTGATCATCACGGCCCTGTTCAACCTCTTTTTGACGCCGGGCACGGCGCTGGTGGAATTTGGGATTTTTAAGATTACCCGGGAGGGACTGGTCAGCGCCGTTACCATGGCGATCCGGTTGATCTATCTGATTCTGGGGACCTCTGTGGTGACCCTTGCCACCACCCCCAACCGGCTGACGGACGGTCTGGAGAAGTCCTTGGGCCCCTTAAATAAAATCCGGATTCCGGTCCATGAAATCTCCATGATGATGTCCATTGCCCTCCGCTTTGTCCCCATTCTGGTGGAGGAGACGGACAAGATCATGAAGGCGCAGATTGCCAGAGGGGCGGATTTTGAGTCCGGAAACGTGATCAAAAAGGCAAAAAATATGATTCCCCTTCTGGTGCCTCTCTTTATCTCAGCCTTTCGCCGGGCCAATGATCTGGCCATGGCCATGGAGGCCAGGTGCTACCACGGCGGGAAGGGGCGGACCAAGATGAAGCCCTTAAAATATAAAAAGCGGGATGGGATGGCTTATCTTGTGATCTTTGTCTATTTTGCGGCGATTATACTGGCGCGGGTATTTGTGAAATAGGAGGGAACCAATGAAACGTATCATGCTGATCGTGGCGTATGAGGGAACGAATTATAAGGGCTGGCAGGTGCAGGCCAACGGAATTACCATTGAGAGCGTGCTCAACGAGCAGTTGTCGAAACTGCTGGGGGAGGAGATTACCGTCATCGGCGCAAGCCGCACGGACTCCGGGGTTCACTCCATGGGAAACGCGGCGGTGTTTGACACCCATACCCGGATTCCTCCTGAGAAGCTTTCCTATGCATTAAACCAGCGTCTGCCGGCAGACATTGCCGTTCAGGCCTCATTTGAGGTGCCGGGCAATTTCCATCCCAGAAAATGCAACAGCAAAAAGACTTATGAATACCGGATCTTAAACCGGCGGTTTCCGCTGCCCACCCTGCGGCGGGATACGTATTTTTACTACTATCCCCTGGATGTGGAAAAAATGAATCGGGCGGCCGCCTGTCTGGTGGGGACCCACGATTTTAAGAGCTTCTGTTCCATTCACAGTCAGGCCCCGGATACGGTGCGCCATGTGTATTCCTGCACCGTGACCAGGGAGGAGGATCTGGTTATCCTCCGCGTTACGGGGGCGGGATTTTTGTATAATATGGTGCGGATCATCGCCGGAACCCTCATTGAGGTGGGCGGGGGAAGCCGGCCCCCTGAGGAGGTTGCGGCGATTCTTGCTGGAAGGGACCGGGCGCTGGCGGGGCCTACGGCCCCGGCCCACGGGTTGACCATGATGGGGATTGAGTTTGAGGATTTGCAAAAAGAAGGAATTTGAGGTAAAATAGGAAAACAAAAAGAATTTTGAAATTTTGGGAAGGTAGAAGTACGGGATTGAGGCTTTTGTGGGAAGGGGGCCTTATGAGGGTTTTACAGAATACGTTTTTTTATAAAATCAAGAACAAGATTATTCTAATGATTTTGCTGGCGACTATCCCCTGCATTCTTTTTTCTGTGTATTCCTCCAACCAATATTACCGCTATTCGCGGGATATGATTATCCAGGAAAAAGATGCGCTTTTGGAGGAGATGACCCAGAGTCTGAATCTTCAGTTACAATATTATGTCAACACTTCCATGGCTCTTTATTATAACAATGCTACCCGCAGCTACATCGACAGCGGAGACTATGCTACCAGGGACGAGTATGTGGCCGCGTATTTGGACAGCATTGTAAATTCTGAAGGAACCATCCTTGCCGCAGTAATGGAAATCGATGGTTATCGTTATATTTCCGGTTATCAGTACCATAATCTGGACGACTACCTGGAGCGGCACAGGGAGGAGGTCCTGGAAAAAGAAGGAAAGGCTGTCTGGATTCCCACGGAAACAATGTCTGCAAGATATCATTCAAATTTGAAGCATTTTTCCATGGCTAGGGCAATTAACTCCGAAGAGGGAACGGTGGGAACTCTGTGGCTGTTCTTTTCATCGGATCTTATTTCTGATATTTTGAGTTATGAGCGGCTGCTTCAGGAGGGGACGGACTACTACGTGCTTTCCCCGGATAATGTCGTTATTTGCAGTAATCGTGATGACCTGAATGGGTGCCAGATACAGGATGAAAATGTACTCCGGGCATTAGAGGGAGAGCAGGGAACTCTTGCAAATATTATTGTCACCAAAGAGTCTGATCTGACCGGATGGAGTACAGCCATTGTGGTGGATTCCGAGGTGGCTTTCCGGGAGGTGGCGGCTATACAGCGCAACACAATTATTCTGTTGGTGCTGGTACTGGTTGTGATCATTTTGATTTATCTGTTTTTGACGCGGACGATTTTTAAGCCTATCAATCGTTTAAGCCTGGGCATGCAGAAGGTTTCCGGGAAAAAATTTGAAAAAATACTTGCCAAAAACAAGACGGATGAGATGGGAATGTTGATTTCCAGCTATAACCTGATGATTGACGAGATTGAGCGGCTTTTGAAAGAGGTGCGGGAGGAGGAGAAGGCAAAGAATGAGGAGAAAATAAAAGTGCTGTCCATGCAGATTAACCCTCATTTTGTTTTCAATACTTTAAATACGGTAAAGTGGATGGCTATTTCCAATAAGCAGCCTTACATCAAGCGGATGATAGAGAGCCTCATCACCCTTATGAGAAGCGTCACCTATACCAGGGACGATGAGATTGCCATAGAGGACGAATTAAAGCTGCTGGATTCTTATGTTTATATTCAGAAAATGCGGTTTGTTAATTTTGAGGTGGTCTATGAGGTGGAGGAGAATGTAAAACAACTCCGCATTTTGAAGCTGCTGTTACAGCCCTTTGTAGAGAACTGTATCATTCATGCCTTTCAGGGGAAGAACGGAGGTATTATTACCATACGTATTTACAGGGCTGGGGAGAAGCTTCATATTTTTATAGAAGACAATGGTTGCGGTTTTCGTATGAGTTCTCCGTCAGAGATTCCCACTACCTCGGAAAAGCACCATTCGGACCAGGTGGGGATTCGCAATGTGCAGCAACGGATTCAACTGACCTATGGAAAAGAATACACTACGGAAATTCACAGTGAAGAAGGGAAAGGGACCCGGGTACATTTGATTTTACCTGTGATTGTAAGGGAGGAACCATGATAAGAGTAGTGATTGTAGAGGACGAAATGCTGGTTCGTATCGGGATGAAAATGTGTATTGAGGAGTATGACCCAAGTATGACAGTGGACAGGGCTTTTGCCAGTGCGGAGGAGGCTCTTGATTACTTTAGTATGGAAACGGCGGATGTGCTGGTGACGGATATTCGATTGACCGGTGTAAGCGGGTTGGATTTAATACGGGAAATTCGTGGAAAGAACCCTCATATGGTTATTATCATTTTAAGCTGCTATGAGGATTTTGCCTATGCCAAGGAAGCCATCTCCCTGGGAGTGGATTCGTATGTATTGAAGCATGAAATCGGTGAGGAAGATTTGCCGAAGCTTATTATGGAACAGTACCGTCAGAAATATCCCCAAAACGCCGGGAATGTGTGGGAGTCCATGGTGGAAAGCAGACGGCAGGAACAGCAGAATTTTGGGGAATTGTTTCTGGTGGGGATGTTTGTGCTGCGCCGGGAGGGGGATATCAAAAATACTACGGCGGAGGAAATTAATTTAAAAATTTTATGCGAGCTGTTGCAAAAGCATATGAGCGACGACCAGCTTGGGGAATGTTTTTTACATCATGACCGGGAGGTCTGCGCTCTTTTCAGCTTTCCAAATAAGGAGCAGCTTTCGCAGGCAGAGGAGCGGATCGCGTGCTTCTGGCGGGAGGCGGTTTCCAGCGTGCGGAATTTTTTTGGCCGTAATTTATATCTGGTGTTGTCCAATCCATTTTATGATTTGACTATGACCCGGGAGCAGTACAGTCGCGTTCTTAAGGAGGCCAGTCGGACTTTCTATTATTCCAAACCTGCCTGTATCCGGCCATCGGAGCCGGAAGGGGATAATGGGCAGGAACTCCCGGTTTTAAAATTGCCGAAGGAAAATCTGTTCCAGGATTCCTGGTATGAGATCACGCGGCAGGAAGTGGGGCTTTTCTTCAAACGCTGCTGTTCAGCCGGGGCACCCGCTTCTACGGCAAAATCCGGGGTGGTAAAGCTTTTGGACCGTCTGGAACTCTACTTGGAGCAGAATTATAATGACGTCAGCCTGGAAGAAATCTTCGAGTCCGGGGCACCTCTGAATTATCAGTCCATTGAAAATTTTGATTCCGCTGAGCAGCTTTTGGACGCTCTTTTCAGTGAGACAGAGATTGGCGGGACTCTTGTTATCTGGGAGCACACAGACCAGTTTGCGGAACCTTTAAACGCGGTGATCGAAGGATTTAATGAACTTTATCCGAATGTAACTATCGAGACTGATATCAAGACATCCGATCAGTACTACAATCTACTCCAGACCGCCATGCAGGCCGGAGAAACCCCGGACCTGTTCTGGACCAACGGTTTGGCAACCACACAGTATGAGTCCTATATAGAGGCAGGCTATCTTATGGAACTGACTGATATTGTGGACTTCTCCCTGTATGATGGAACCTCCGCTATGAGTATTGTAACTCTGGATGACGGCAGTATTTACTCCACACCTACTGCGGAGACCGGGGGACGTTGTGTATTCTACAACAAGGATATTTTTGAGGAACTGGGCCTCTCCATTCCTACCTCTTTCACAGAGTTTGAGGAACTTCTGGCTACCATTGCGGAGACGGATTATACGCCCATCGCGTTCTGTGCTTCCGACCCCTGGACAGTACTGTTCCAGTTTGAGCCCGTATTAAATGCCATGAGTCTTGAATGGGTACAGGAGTATGAGGAGACTGGTACCGCAGCGGTAAATGACGAGAGAGTCGTTGCCGCTTACGAGAAAATGTTGGAGTGGGCGGACAAAGGATACTATGGCAACGGTTATCTGGGTGTGGACGGCAGTGGAGCGCTGTTGGCTTTCTCCACTGGGGAAGCAGCCATGACCATCGACGGAACCTGGAATATTGCGGTGATTGATGAGAACAATCCTGATTTAAATTACGGTGCTTTCCAGATTCCCACAGAGGACGGAACCCAGGCCCTGGTGGGAACCAGCAGCTGCGGGTATGCCATTAGCGCAGACACAGAGAATCCTGACGCGGCAATCGCTTTTGCCAATTATTTTGCCAGCAAGGAAGGGCAGCAGATTTGGATCAACGCGTTGAACTCCATTCCCTGCACAACGGAAATTGTTTCCGAAAGTGACGTGGTAAACGACATTGCGTCCTTTGATGTCATGACAGAGAGCTACTATAATATTCTGGGCTATCTTGCCGACCCGGACGCAGAGGATTCCCCAACTAACATCTGGGAGGAGGATCAGGTGAAGATATTCACCGGAGAGCTTTCCGTACAGGACTTTGTGGATGAACTGGCAGCATTGACTATAACAGAATAGTACTTATCGTAGGTTGGCTTTGAGGGTGAGGTTGGTATCTGACTTCACCCTCTTTTTTGGAAATGGAGGGATTTGCTTGAAGAAGAAAAAAAGGAAAAATCGATCTTACATTGGCTTTATTGCTCCGGGTTTCATCATGTACACTGTTTTTATGATGGTGCCCCTGGCTTTCGCTTTTTACTACAGCGTGTTTGACTGGAGCGGCATCGGGCCTAAGACCTTTGTGGGCTTTGGCAATTTCATACGATTGTTTACAAACGAAAGAGTGTCCGGCACATTTTTCAATGCTCTGGGAAACAATTTTAAATATCTGCTCTGTGTGCTGCTGATCATAACGCCCATACAAATCTTTTTTGCGTATATGCTTCATATTAAAATAAGATTCCACAAATATATACGGTTCATGCTGTTTCTGCCCTATGTTATCAGCACCTCTATTGTGGGATTTTTCGCAATGATTTTGTTTGATCCCAACGTGGGTGTCTTGAATAAGATTCTCACAGCTCTGTTTGGAAAAGACGCCCAGCAGGCCTGGCTGGGGGACCCGGACATGGTATTCAAGATATTTGTGTGTGTCATTATCTGGCAGTGTATCGGTTCCGGTATGATGATTTTCTTTGCCAATATGCAGGAAATCCCTTCGGAAATCGTGGAGGCCAGCGTTATTGACGGCTGCGGAGAGTGGAAACGCTTCTGGCATGTTGTGTTGCCCATGCTGACTTCCTCCCTCACCACGAACATTACCCTGAGTGTTATCTATGCCATGACAATGTTTGACCTTCCTTACATTTTGGTGGGGCCACAGGGCGGCGCCACCAACAAGTTGGATTTTATTAACATGGTATTCTACCGTTACGCCTTTGGCGGCACTTATTTCGGGGAAACCTCTATTGGTTTCGGCTCTGCCATCAGTGTGGTGATGTTTGTAATTATTTTAAGCCTGACTATTGTTACAAAAAAGCTTTTAAAGAAGATTGAGTATTAGGAGGCGGTCTTATGAGAATGAAAAAAAGAGCGAAAAAAATAGAGTCAAGACCGGCTAAGATCATAAAGGGCATTATTTCCTGCCTCCTGGTATTATATACGTTTATCTCCATTTACCTGATCGGAATGACAATTTTGAATTCTTTTAAGACGAAGTCAGAGCTGATTAATAACACCATGGGCTGGCCGAGTTCTTTCACTCTGGATAATTTTCGGGAAGTTATATTTGAGGATCATTTTTTGAGGAATCTTTTAAATAGTGTGATTCTGGTGACTGTTTCGGTGCTGTGTCTCTGTATTGTGGCTTCCATGCTGGGATACGCGCTGGCACATTATGAGTTTAAAGGAAAAGCGCTGCTGGAAAGTTATTTTCTGTTGGGATTGATGTTCCCGATACAGTTGGGAATCCTGCCGTTGTTTATTATGCTGACGAGGATGAACCTCAACAATACCCTGTGGGGACTGGTGATGATCTACACGGCGAACCTTTCCTTTTCTACGCTGTTGTTTACCAACTTTTTCAAGGCGCTGCCCAAGTCGGTGATGGAGTCGGCCCGGATTGATGGAGCCAGGGATTTTCAAGTTTATTTGAGAATCGTGCTGCCTATCTCCAAGCCCGTTATCTCCACCGTGGCACTGATCAGCTTTGTACAGATCTGGAATGACTTTTTCATGCCGCTGGTGTTTTTGACGAAGACAGGCGTGAAGACCCTGACCCTGGGGATTTACAGCTACAGCGCCAACTTCCTGGCGAACTGGAACAAGATTTTTGCGGCCATTACCATTGCGTTGATTCCGATCATTATCATCTACTTCCTGTTCTCGGAGCAGATTGTAGAGGGCTTGACCGGTGGAGCCGTAAAGGGTTAAGGGGGTATATCGATGACGACAAGAGAGCGTTTTCAAAAAGTGATGGACAAGGATTCTACTGTTGACCGCAGCCCGGTGGTGGAGTGGGCTACCTGGTGGGATAAAACCATTGAAGGCTGGGAAGCGGAAGGGCTGCCGAAAAATTTAAGTGACCAGGAACTGTTTACTTATTTTGGCCTTGACAGTATCACACAGTTCTGGTTTCCCCATTTTACGGAGGATTGTCCCCAACCGGAGTCCAAGTTTGTGGGGCCGGGTATCGTGCGGGATGAGAAGGATTACCGGAGGCTTCGGAAATTCTTCCTGCCCGAGGACGCCGTGGAGCGTATGAAGGACAAAATCCTCGCCACAATCCCGAGGCAGGAGCGGGGTGACACCATTGTATGGTACACGGTGGACGGCTTCTTTTGGTTTCCACGGGAGCTTTTCGGGGATGAGGCACATTTGTATGCTTTCTATGATTACCCTGAGTTGTATCACGAGATTTGCGGGGAACTGCTGGAGTGGCAGATTAAGCAGATTGACACCTTTGCAAAATATATGAAAGCGGATTTTATGACGATTGCCGAGGATATGAGCTACAACAAGGGTTCCATGATATCCAGAGCTCTTTTTGAGGAATTTATGCTGCCCTACTATAAGCGGTTAATTCCGGAAATTAAAAAATATGGGACAAAAGTGTTCGTGGATTCCGACGGGGACGTGTCCCAGCTCATCCCCTGGTTCCAGGAGGCCGGGGTGGACGGAATCCTGCCTCTGGAGCGCCAGGCGGGGGTAGATTTGGCGGAGCTTCGCGGAAAATATCCGGACTTTCTTTTTATTGGAGGTTTTGATAAAATGTGTATGTTTCGGGGAAAGGAGGATATCCGTCAGGAGTTTGAACGGCTGCTTCCGGTGATTGAGAGTGGCGGGTATATGATCGGCATGGATCATCAGACGCCGCCGGGAACCACCATGGAGAACTACCGGTATTATGTAAAGCTTCTTGAGGAATACGGCAAGAGAGCCTGCAAGATTTGGAGGAAATGATATGGGGGAATGGATTTGGGTAAATCAGACTGACAGAGGAGAGACGCTGCGTGAAAATACCAGGGCATGTTTTTCTTCTTCCTTTCAGGTGGAGAATTTGACGCAGGACATTACTTTGACAATTTGCGCTGTTACAAAATATATGGTGTATTTAAATGGAAAGCAGATTGGCTGCGGCCCTATCCGGGAGACGGAGGGCAGGCTGGTATATGATTCCTATGAACTGCTTCCCTTATGCAGAAAGGGAGAGAACCATTTGGCTGTCCGGGTCTGGAATTATGGCTGGTCTACTTATCAGAGTATTAGCCAGGAGCCGGGACTTGATTTTACGGTGTCTCAGGGAGAGCGAACGCTGGCAGCTTCCGGGGAAGGTACCCGGTGCAAGGAGGACAGGGGATATCTGCGCTATGTACCTAAGCGAAATGTAAATCTGGGATTTTCGGATTATTATGACGGGCGTTTGGATGACCTTACATGGATTGAGGACAGCGCAGTTGCTGATGACTGGCCGGGCGCTTGCCTGCTTTCCGGCTACCGCATGGATAGGACATGTGTCCGGCGTCCTATCCGCAGTTTTGATGTCCGGGAGATTCGTCCGGTGAAGATGGAGTGTATCCAGGATGTAAGCCGCGGCTGTTGGCAGATTACGTTGAATACCAGGAGAGCCTTTTTTGGGGGACGGAGGGATGCGGACGAGACGATTTTTTCAGGCTTTATTGGAGGGACACTGGTTGCGCCCCGCAATATGGATGGGATTATCTCCTTCCCAAACCGCGCCTGGAATGGAATTATCGGAGATTTTAAAGTGGACGGCATTGTTTACGAAGTGAGCAACAGCAAGCGGGAAATTCCGGTTTCGTTAACCGGCGGGGAACATTTTTTTCTGCTACAGGTATCGGGAAAGTATGATGATCTGTACTGTCATTTGGAACTGCAATTTCCATGGAAGGTGCAGGGAAAGGACTTTTTCACCGTGGGGCCTACTGCTATTATACGCCAGGAGCTTGATGGTGTGGGAAGGATTTATGGCGGGCTGGACGAGTTTAACCGGATGGAACAGCATACGAAGGAACATGAGAGAATCTGGGCTGCAGATAGTTTCTCAGAGCTTTCTGAGACTGCGGAGAGGATTACGTTTCTAAATCCGGAGGATGTGTATGAAGATTTGTATCTGCTTTCTTTGGCGCGCACAGAGCGGGTGGAGGCGCAGTACGCTGTCACCGTCCAGGACTGCGGTATCTTATGGGAAAATCAGGATGTTACGGTCATTGGCCTGCCAAAGATGGGAGATTTTCGAAGAATCCTGGTGGATTTCGGGGATATCTATGTGGGGCAGCTTTCCTTTACCCTGAAGGCTTCCCGTGGAACCGTCATCGACATTTATGGGTTTGAGAATGATTACCGGAAGGAGATAGATTTTACCATCGGTTTGAATAACGGGATTCATTATGTGGCCGATGAGGGATGGCAGACTTATCAGTGTATGTGCCGGATAGGCATGCGTTACGGGCTGATTACTGTCCGTAACGCGAAAGCGCCGGTGGAAATCAGAGACTTTTTCATACGCCATGAGACCTATGCCTTAGCGAATCTGGGACAGTTTGAATCCAGTGACATGGAGCTTAACCGTATTTTTGAAATGTGCCGCCACACCAATCGGCTCTGCACGGAGGACAGTTTCACGGATTCTCCCACCTATGAGCAGGCGTTTTGGCTGGGGGACGCCCAGTTAAGCTCCTTGTTGAACGCGTGGCTGTTTGGAGATTATGCTTTTGAACAGCATGTGCAGCGGCTTGCGGTCACAGCCCAAAGGAATACGCCTCTAATGAATGCTCTGACCCCAACGGACTGGAATACTTCCATTCCAATGTGGATGATGAACTGGGTAATCTCTATTTTTGAGACCTTTGAACTCTCCGGAGAGCAGGATACGGTGGAAGAATTATATCCGGCCATGTGCCGGGCTTTGGATTATTATAGCCGGTTTATCACGGAGGAAGGAGCTTTCCTGATTCATGCCTGGAATATGGTAGATTGGGCGGCTATGGACATCGGCAACCACTGTGTGGTGACAGCCCATGAGGCGCTGCTGGCTCACTGCTATGGCCTGGTGGCCGATTATGGAGCAGAAACCGGGCGTTTAGGGGATGCCAATCGCTATCATGGGTATCAAGAGAGGCTTGTTTCCTATATAGATACGGCACTTTGGGACGAGAAGCTTAAGATGTACCGGGATGGCTGGTCGCCGGAGACGGGCATTTCCAAAACCGTAAGTATCCAGACTCATACAATGCTCTATCTTTATAATGGAATTACGGATGGGCGGAAGGAAAAGCTGGTAGAGGAATATTTGATTCATCCACCGGAGGAATTTCTGAGGGCAGGCTCCCCCTTCTTTCTGTACTATGTGTATGCCGCTTATGCGCGCCTGGGAGAAGTGCCGGCGATTTTTGTGGATATCAAAAAACGCTGGGGCGATATGCTTCGCTATGATAGCACCACCTGCTGGGAGGTATTCCCGGGATTTTATGAAAATGGGCGTACCAGAAGCTACTGCCATTCCTGGTCCGCCACTCCGGCGTATTTTATGCTGCGTTGCCTATCCGGTGTAAAGGTGCTGGAAAAGGGGTTTGGAAAGGTTACCTTTGAGCCATGTCCTCTGCCCTTAAGCTGGTGCAGATGCAGTATTCCAACACCTTACGGAATGATCTCTGTTGATTGGAAGCTTGAAAATGGGAGATATGACGTGTACTTAGAGCTGCCGGAGGAAATTTCCTTTGTACCCTTTAAGGGTGAGGCGGTGGATGTGAGAATTACGTACCTTAAGCGAAAATAGCGGATTCTGGCAAAAAATAATTGACATCCTTGCTCCAATGTAATATAATAGCCAGGTATGGCAAGTTAGAAATGCAAGCCGCTCCGGCGAAGCGTTTTTGCTTTGATGTACAAGGAAAAATGTAAATGGTGAGAAAATGATAGAACGGATGAAATACACACCGGAAGCGGAAGGCACAGCTGCTACGCGGAAGGTATCTGAGGACGGCATCCGGATATCAGAGTACCACTGGAAAATTCAAGGAGGGAAACATCAATGAAGACTTTTATGGCCAGCCCGGCAACGATTGAAAGAAAATGGTACGTGGTTGACGCGGAGGGAAAGACCCTGGGCCGTCTGGCATCCGAGGTGGCAAAGGTATTGAGAGGAAAGAATAAGCCAATCTTTACACCCCATATGGATACCGGTGACTATGTTATTGTGGTAAATGCGGAAAAGGTTAAGGTTACCGGCAAGAAGCTGGACCAGAAGATTTACTATCGTCATTCCGAGTATGTAGGCGGAATGAAAGAGACAACCTTAAAAGAAATGTTGGCAAAAAAACCTGAGCGGGTGATAGAGCTTGCAGTGAAGGGCATGCTTCCAAAGGGACCTTTGGGAAGACAGATGTACAAGAAATTGTTCGTGTACGCCGGAGCGGAACACAAACACGCAGCTCAGAAACCAGAAGCTTTGACATTTTAAGGGAGGTAAATCACAATGGCTAACGCAAGGTATTACGGAACAGGAAGAAGAAAAAAATCCATCGCCAGAGTATACTTAGTACCTGGAACCGGTAAGGTTACAATCAATAAAAGAGATATCGACGAGTATTTAGGGTTAGAGACCCTGAAGGTTATCGTTCGTCAGCCCTTAGTGGCAACTGACACCGTTGACAAGTTCGACGTTCTTGTAAATGTAAAAGGCGGCGGCTACACCGGCCAGGCCGGAGCGATCCGTCACGGCATTGCCAGAGCCCTGCTTCAGGCAGACGCTGACTACAGACCTATTCTCAAGTCCAAAGGTTATCTGACACGTGACCCGAGAATGAAAGAGAGAAAGAAGTACGGCCTCAAGGCAGCCCGTCGTGCGCCGCAGTTCTCCAAGAGATAACAGGCCCGACAAACCAATTCAAAAATGCTCAAAAAGCCCGGAACCATGCGGTTTTCCGGGCTTTTTCCTTTCCAAAAAGTCTGTTGTCCTTTGTCCGATTTTGGCAGGATTTGACCTCGCCTGACCCGGTTTTTCTTGATTAATAATGGGGCAACAGGCCCTTTTTGACCCCGTTATGATTAAAAAATGGGGCAACTGCGAGCCAAAATCGGGGTGTTTTAGAGGTCATTT
>CALWLN010000119.1 GCA_944381535.1 uncultured Lachnospiraceae bacterium | reverse complement strand
TGGCATACACCTGGTCCAGCTCCTGTTGCAGCTGTTCCTCCGGAGTCAGTTCTTCCCCGGAAGCCGCCGCGTCGCCGGAACCGTCCGGATTCGTCTCTTCATTTTCCACAGGAGACGCCTGTACGGTGGCTGCGGGCGAGAAGAAACTGCCCGCACCCGCGAGTCCCAGAAGAAGGGCGCCGGATAAAACCGCCGCCGGCAATCTTCTGCATCTTCTTTTGTGTATTTCCTTGAAAATCTGTCTAAATACGGATGTCTTTCTCATTCTAATTAATCTTCTTCATATAATAAAAACCGTAAGCCGGGATATTTACACCGATGGGCTGCAGCACCCTGCCGCTCAGAAGCTCAATATATTCCCCGTCTGTCTCGTTGATCCAGGCCGTCTTATCATGCTCGCTGAAGTTAAAGAGTCCCAGGATCTTGTCACCGTCATAATATCTGCCGATGCACAGCACGCTTTCATCCCAGGTCTCGATGGTCCAGGTGTCCGCCTCCGTCATAAATGCTTTCTCGCTTTTGCGGATCTTCTCCAACTGCTGCAGCCTCTGATATACCCGGCCTTCCACCGTTGTCTCATCCTCTGCATGGGCCGCCAGATCCCAGCGCATGGGGCCTCTGTGGATATAGCGGGAGTCCTCTGCCTTGTTGGGGTCTTCCTTATAAGAATAATCATTCACCTGGGCGATCTCATCCCCGCTGTAGAGCACCGGAATCCCGGACTGCATAAACATATAGGCATGAAGCATCACGTCCAGCTGGATGGCCCGCTCCATGGCGTCCATATCCTGCTCAAATCCCGCTTTTTCAATCCCGCACATGGATGCGGTGGTCCCGCAGAACCGCGCGTCTCCGCTGACCGGATCGGAATTGTACAGCTCGCCTCTGCTGTTGCTGTCCCCCGCATACCCCTGGAAATAGTCGTTCAGATATTTCTTGTGGGCGCGTTCGTCAATGCCCTCTGTGCGTAAGGACGCATAGTCCAGGCCCCAGCCGATATCATCGTGGCAGCGCAGATAATTCAAGAACACATAATCCTTGGGCAGCGCATTTACAATGTCCAGCTGCTGCTTCAAGAGCCGGACTTTTCTGGTGGCAACCGTATGCCAGGTGGTCGCCATGGTGGTCACATTGTAAAGCATGTGACACTCCGGTTTCTCCACAGTGCCAAAGTAGGGCACTACCTTCTCCGGCTCCATCACCACCTCGCCCAGCAAAAGGATGCCCGGGCAGACGATCTCGGCGATCATCCGCATCATGCGGACAATGGTATGCACCTGGGGAAGATTGCGGCACTGGGTGCCAAGCTCCTTCCAGATGTACGGAACCGCGTCGATCCTGACAATATCAATGCCACGGTTAGCCAGGTAGAGGAAATTATACATCATTTCATTAAATACCCTGGGGTTCTTGTAATTCAGATCCCACTGATAAGGGTAAAAGCTGGTCATAACAAAATGGCCCGCATCCGGAAGCCAGGTGAAATTGCCCGGCGCTGTCGTCGGAAATACCTGGGGCACGGTCTTTTCATACATGGCCGGGATCGAATAATTATCAAAGAAGAAATACCGGCTCATGTATTCCCCTTCTCCGGCCCGGGCCCGCTTCGCCCACTCGTGGTCCTCCGATGTATGGTTCATGACAAAATCCATGCAGACGTTGATGCCTTTTTTGTGGCAGGCTTTGGTCAGATCCTCCAGATCCTCCATGGAGCCAAGCTTTTCCTGCACCTTGCGGAAATCCGCCACCGCATAGCCGCCGTCCGAACGGCCCTCCACCGTGTCCAGAAACGGCATCAGATGAATATAATTCACATTACTTTTCTCAATATAATCCAGCTTCGACTCCACGCCCTTCATATTGCCGGCAAAATTATCAATATAGAACATCATGCCCAGCATGTCGTTGGTCTTATACCAGCCAGGATGCTCCTCCCGCTCCGCGTCCTGCTCCTTCAGATCCAGGTCGCGTTCCTCATAGAAGCGGTGGAGATTGTCGCACAGCTCCGCAAACATAGAACTGTTGTCATAAAGCTCCATGTAAAGCCATTTCAGCTCATCAAAATGACGGCCGAACCGGCGGCTGTAGCAGGCCTCCTCATCCACCGAAAGCTTCCGCACCTGAGGTGCCTGCTTCTTTTCGATGGCTACGGACAGAGCCGGAGACACTTGCACCTGCTTCTTAACCGCGCCAGACTGCGCCACCGCTTTATTCTTAGATCTGTTTCTCGATTTCTTCTTACCCATATTCCAAACCTCATTACCTATAAAATTCCCGGTGGATAAAAAGTTATCCACATACTTATCCACCGGGTTATCCACAAGATTGGGAATATTATACACCGAAATGAAAAAGGAAGCAATTGGGGACGGGGGATTTTTGAAAATCCCCCGTCCCCAATTGCTTCCTTTCCTTTTTCATGATAAACTATCTTTACTATTTTTCCACATTTTTTGATAAGTGAGGCACAATTACTATGAATGTCAATCCTGTTGTTGTTAGAAATATTGAAATTGGTTCCGGCATGCCCAAGGTCTGTGTTCCGATTGTAGAAAAAACCCGCGAGGATATTCTTTCCACCGCAAAAGCTATCTGTTCCACAGAAGCTGATCTTGTCGAATGGCGTGCAGATTGGTATGAGGATGTTTCTGCTTTTTCTGAAGTTATAAAAACTGCTGATATGTTACGCAGCATCCTTGGGGAGGCTCCTCTTCTTTTTACTTTCCGCTCGGCCAGAGAAGGCGGGGAGAAGGAACTTTCTCTGGAATCTTATGCCACCTTATTAGAAAGTGTTGCTAAAACCGGCTTTGTAGATCTTATCGATGTGGAAGTTTTTTCTGGCGATGATGCCGTAAAAAATATCATTCAGACGGCTCATGCTCATGGCGTAAAAGTCATTGCATCCAATCATGATTTTGAAGGAACTCCTGCCCGTGAAGAGTTGGTTGCCCGGCTCTGCAAAATGCAGGATCTGGGCGCGGATATTCTTAAAATCGCTGTAATGCCACAAACCCGATCTGATGTCCTCACTCTTCTTAGTGTAACAGAAGAAATGTCCTCCCTGCATACCAGCCGTCCTGTTATTACTATGTCCATGGGCCGGACCGGTACGCTCAGCCGCCTGTGCGGCGAGGTCTTTGGCTCTGCTGTCACTTTCGCGTCCTTTGGTAAGGTTTCTGCCCCCGGGCAGATTGCCATCGAGGATTTAAAAGCGGGGCTGCGCCTTCTTCATAAATATCTGTAACTACCTATAAGGCCCTTTTTATCTTAACATCCCCGCTCCTTCTTTTTATGATATTGAATACAGACAGCGGGCCTGTACCGGGACAGCTTCTATCCTCCGCTGCAACTCTTCATTTGCGGGATCTTCTTGTACCCCCGCATATTTTTCTATTTTCTTGTAATTCTTTCCCCTTTCGGGAAACATTCCAGAACTGTAACTTTAAATGTAACTTTTCAACAATACTTCATTTTCCGTTGTCAGTACCCCTCTTTTTTTGCTATAGTGAAGATAGAAAAGTTTCTCTGTATGGGCGGACAGAAAGGCGCCCTATGGATAAACGAAACCAGACCGAGCTCACCGAAGGGCTCAACACCTACCGCATCCACCCCATTCTCATGTCGGACCGGAATGCGAACGACTTATTCGAAAATCTGCAGCGTAAAAAGGACTGCGGGGAACCGCTTACAAAAGAGGATCTGGTGCCCCTGACACTTAGTCTCCTCATGGGCGGAGCGATGCCCATGGAGGACCGGGTCACCCAAACATTTCGCTATCTCCAGGAAGAACCTCTGGAGAAGGAAGACCAACGAAACTTAGAGGCACTTACTTACGCTCTGGCTACGAAGTTTCTTGACCAGAGCGCCATGACACAGTTGGAAGGAATGATCAAAATGACAGAATTACGACAGATGTTGTATAACGACGGACTGGCTGATGGGATCCGCCAAGGCCTTTCTCAAGGAATTTTTTCTATTGCCCGGAATCTCCTGGGCAGTGTCTCGGATGAATTTATCATCGAGAAAACCGGCATCACCCCGGAGCAACTCCAGGAGCTTAAGGAAGAAAAAGCCAAAGACAAAAATGTTACAGACGAATGTTTCAAACCATAATCATAAGGGGCTGTTGCAAAAGTAGATAGATAATCTACTGGAGCAACAGCTCCACTTTTTATACCTAAAAACAGAAAACAGGCCCCGAAGAGCCCGTAATCCGTGGTATAATTAGATATGCCTACTAACCAAAAATACCATAAAAATTATACCGAATTCGGCGAGCCTTATCAACTGGTTTTGCCATTAAATTTGGAAGGTTTGGTTCCTGATGATGATTCTGTCCGACT
>CALWLN010000118.1 GCA_944381535.1 uncultured Lachnospiraceae bacterium | reverse complement strand
CCTAAAAACAAAATATGCGGATTTCAAGGTGCAAAATCTAAATCATCGGGAAAATGGCAATTTTCAATAAAGGGTTTTTGCCCTTACATCTTTTTATCCATAAATAATTATATATAATTTCATTTAATTGTCAATCTGTGCTATTCTCTTTCAAAAACGAGGATTTATCGAAATGAAAAAAATAAAAGAAATCTGGCAGGGCGTATTGTTCTGCCTGGCAATCGCGCTGATCTGCTTGCCGCCACAGCCTCGGTCATTGACGCCGACGACGAGGAGGTGGCCCAGGCCATTTCCGTTATTTTCTTGTTCAACGTCATTGCGGCTCTGGTATTCCCGGCTCTGGGCGGAGCCATCGGGTTTTCCACCACCAGCGGAGAGGCCTTCGGCACGGAAAACGGACACAAAAAGAGGCTCCACAGTCATCCGGGCGCCTCTTTTTCTTATCATCTACTTCTGTCCGTAATACGCATTTTCCCCATGCTTTCGGTAAAAATGCTTCTCCACGATATAGGAGGGAGCCGGCAGAACCTGGGGATTGTTCTGCTCCGTAAGCCGCGCCATGCGCGCCACTTCCTCCAGCACCACCGCGTGATACACCGCCTCCGCCGCGTCCTTCCCCCAGGTAAAGGGGCCGTGATTGGCACAGAGAATGGCTGGCGTGTAGATGGGATTGATACTCTCCTGCTCCAGAGTTTCAATAATAACCAGACCTGTATTTTTCTCGTACTCGCCCTTCACTTCCTCCTGGGTCAGACTTCTGGTACAGGGAATCTCCCCCAGAAAATAATCCGCATGGGTGGTTCCATAGGCGGGAATCCCCCGGCCGGCCTGGGCCCAGGCCGTAGCCTCCCGGGAATGGGTGTGTACGATCCCGCCGATCTCCGGGTATTTTTTATACAATTCCAGATGAGTTGGCGTGTCGGAGGAAGGATTGTATCGGCCCTCCACCTTCTTTCCGTCTAAATCCACCACCACCATGTCCTCGGGTGTAAGCTCCTCATAACTGACACCGCTGGGCTTTATCACAAAATAGCCCGTCTCCCGGTCTATCCCGCTGACATTGCCCCAGGTATAGGTCACAAGGCCTCGCCTGGGCAATTCCATGTTTGCTTCATAAACCTGTTGTTTTAATGCTTCCAGCATCATTTAAGCACCTCCACTGCCGCTCGCTCGATGGCAAGCCCTGCGTGATATCGTTCCATAAAGGCTTCAAAGCCCTCCACATCCGCAGGATCCGGCACCACCACATACCCTGTCTGTCCTGCAAAAATTTTTCGGCCAAGATAATCTTCCAGGCTTTCCTGTCCCTCTTTCCAGTGCATGTAGGCTGCAAGAAGCGCAATACCCCAGGCGCCTCCCTCACCGGCAGTCTCCATAACGGAAACAGGCGCTCCCACTGCGGCTGCCATCACTCTCTGGCCCACTTCCTTTGTCTTGAAAAATCCTCCGTGGCCCATCATGGTGTCAATGGCCACCTTTTCCTCCTTCACCAGAATGTCCAGTCCGGTTTTCAGAGCCCCCAGAGCGGTATAAAGATGGGTCCGCATAAAGTTTTTAAGATTCATCTCAGCGCCCGGTGTCCTCTCAAAAAGCGGCCGGCCCTCGTCAAGTCCCGTAATGTGTTCTCCGGAAAAATAGTTGTAAGCCAGAAGCCCTCCGCAGTCCTTCTCTCCCAGAAGTGCCTGCCGGTACAACGTCTCATACAGCTTATTTTTATCCGGTGTCAGGCCAAAGCTCTCAAGACACTCCTCAAACAGGGATACCCAGGCATTCAGATCCGAGGTGCAGTTGTTGCAGTGCACCATGGCCACCGGGCTTCCGTCGGGGGTAGTCACCATGTCAATCTGGGGATACACTTTGGAAAGTTCCCGCTCCATGACCACCATGGCAAATACGGAGGTTCCGGCGGACACATTTCCGGTGCGCTTTGCCACGCTGTTTGTGGCCGCCATGCCAGTGCCCGCGTCTCCCTCCGGCGGGCACAAAGGAACCCCCGGCTTTAAAGTTCCTGTGGTATCCAGCAAAGCCGCTCCCTCCGCCGTCAGTCTTCCGGCAGCTTCTCCGGCCACCAGAACCCTGGGCAGAATCTCGGAAAGCTTCCATGGATACTGCTTTTCTGCCACCAAGCTCTCAAACTGTCCAATCATCCGCTGATTGTAGTCCTTGCTGCCGCTGTCTATGGGAAACATGCCGGAGGCATCGCCCACACCCAGCACCTTCTCTCCGGTGAGTCTCCAGTGAACATAGCCCGACAGGGTGGTGATATAGCGCACCTTTGGCACATGCTCCTCCCCCTTTAAAATTGCCTGATACAGATGGGCGATACTCCAGCGCTGGGGAATGTTAAATTGAAATAATTCCGTCAATTCCTCTACCGCCTCTCCGGTCATGGTATTTCTCCAGGTGCGGAAGGGTACCAGCAGCTCTCCCTTTTCGTCAAAGGCCAGATACCCGTGCATCATAGCGCTGATCCCCAGGGTTCCTACGGTGGTAAGGGGAATGTCGTACTGTTTTTTCACATCCGCCGCAAGGCTTTGGTAACTCTCTGCCAACCCCTTCCATACTTCCGCAAGATCGTAAGTCCAGATTCCGTCCACCAGCTGATTCTCCCAATCAAAGCTTCCGGACGCCAGGGGCGTTCCCTTTTCATCCACCAACACGGCCTTGATTCTGGTAGACCCCAGTTCAATGCCCAAGGCGGTTCTGCCCTCCTGTATCGCTGTTTTTTGCTCCAACATAACAAATCCTCCTAGCTTTCCTATGCTCCCCTTATCCTATCACATTTCGACAAATTTGAAAATAATTTTCAACTGCCTGACAAAGTTTTTCTTCGCAGTCCTTTCCTCCGGCCAACAAGCGAGGACGAAAGAACCGCTCTTTCAACTATCGGTACACCACGCTGCCCAGAAGCAGATCCCGTTTCAGATCCCGGATAGTGGTCTGTTTGTCAATGTAAACAGCCTCAATGCCCATGGCCGCCGCCCAGTCTCCCATCTGCTCCGCCGTCAGATCATAGGTAAAGGCAGTGTGATGGGCGCCGCCCGCCAGAATCCAGGCCTCACAGCCCGTGGCAAAATCCGGCTGTGGCGTCCAGAAGGCAGTGGCTACCGGAAGCTTCGGCATGGGCTTCTCCACCTTTTTGCAGTCCACGGTGTTAATCAGCAGACGGAACCGGTTTCCCAGATCTATCAGAGAGGTGGCGATACCGGTCCCCTCCTTGGAGGTAAATACCAGTCTGGCCGGGTCCTCACGGTCTCCCATGGAAAGGGGCTGGCACTTGATACTGATAGGCCCGTCGGAAATGCTCGGGCAGACCTCCAGCATGTGGGCCTGTAAAATCCCCTCCTTGCCCGGCACCAGATTATAAGTATAGTCCTCCAACATGGAGGTTCCCTTGGCATTCTTCATCCCGGCAGTCATCACCTTCATCAGATGCACCATGGCGGCCACCTTCCAGTCGCCCTCGGCGCCGAAGCCGTAGCCTTTTTCCATCAGACGCTGGATTGCCAGGCCGGGAAGCTGCTTTAAGGAACCCAAATCTCCGAAATGGGTCACAATGGCATGGTAATTTTTCTCTTGCAAAAACCGCTCAAAGCCCAGCTCAATCTGTGCCTGAACCGCCACGTGACGGCGGAATTCCTGCGGGTCGCGCCCCTCCAGCAAAATCTCGTACTTGTCATAATACTCCTCCACCAGGGCGTTGGTGTCCCCTTCGGACACAGCCGCAACGGCCTCGGCAATCTCGTTGACCGGATAGGCGTCGATCTCCCAGCCAAATTTTATCTGAGCCTCCACCTTGTCACCCTCGGTCACAGCTACGTTTCGCATGTTGTCCGCCACCCGCATGACACGGATATGGCTGCTCTCCATGATACCAATGGCGGTCCGCATCCAGGAGGCGATTTTCTCCTGCACTTTTTTGTCCATCCAGTGTCCCACGACCACCTTCCGCTCAATGCCCATGCGGGTTACCATATGACCCCACTCCCGGTCTCCGTGGGCGGACTGGTTCTCGTTCATAAAATCCATATCGATGGTGTCATAGGGAATCTCCTCGTTAAACTGGGTGTGCAGATGCAATAACGGCTTGCGGTATTCCTGCAGGCCCAGAATCCAGGATTTTGCCGGGGAGAAAGTGTGGCACCACACGATCACGCCTGCGCAGCTCTCATCCGCGTTTGCCTCGTGAAAGGTCCTGCGGATCACCTCGTTTGTGATAAGGGTAGGTTTTAACACTACCTCAAAGGGCAGCATGCCGCTTTCGTTCAGCTTCTCCACAATGATTGCAGAGTGCTCCGCCACATGCTTCAGACACTCGTCCCCATACAGCTCCTGAGAGCCTGTGCAGAACCAAAACTTGTAATTCTTACGTAATTCCATCCTTTCGAACCTCCTATCATATCATGTACTATAGGACATAGTATACAACTTGTACGGTTGTCTTTACAAGTTGTACCTCACATCATGACAGGCTGGTTGCGCCAGACAGGAATCTCACGTTTCGCAAAGCCCGGCTTTATCTGGTGGACTCCCGCACCACTACCTCAGGCGGAATCACAATGGTCCTGCCGGGGCCTTTTTCCTCTATCATCTCCACCAGGAGGTTCGCCGCCATCTCCCCCAACTTTTCCTTGGGGTGCTCCACCGTGGTCAGGGGCACCCGGCCATTCACCGCCAGATAGGAATTGTCAAATCCCGTCACTGACACGTCCTCCGGCACTTTAAGGCCTTCCTCCTGCAGGGCACGGATGGCCTCAATGGCAATCTGGTCGTTGTAGCAGACCACACCGTCAAAAAACTGCGTCTCCCTCCGTCTTGCCATCTCCCTCATCTGCTGATAAGGCTGAAGGGTTCTGTCCTCAGTGTAAAACCATACCACCCGATCCGGGTCGTACCAGATTCCCGCCTCCTTAAGAGCCTTCACATATCCCTTATGCCGGTTCTGTCCCTGGGCGTCGTCCGCCTTAAAAATGCCTACAATCTCCTTACACCCCCGGCTGATCAGATATTTTGTAATCTCATACCCACCCCCGCAGTCATCCAGAAGCACATGGGACTTCTCCCGCATCTGCCGGAATGCTCCCTGGATAAACACATAGGGAATGTGATACTCCTCCAGCTTCCGGTACAACTGCATATGCCTGCAAAAAATCTGGCTTTTACTGGGTTCAATGATCAGGCCGTCAATTTCCTTTCCCAACAGCTCCTCCAGATATTTTGCCTCCAGCTGCCTGGAATTTTTCGTATTTTTCAACAAAATGCTGTACCCGGCCTCGGTAAGTACCTTCTCTATGCCCTGAATCACCTCTGTGAAAATATAGCTGTCCAGATAGGTGGTAATCACAGCGATATTTTTCGAGGACGAGACATGCAAAGCCGCCTCAGAGCAAAAGGTCCCTCTGCCGTGCTGAGGATAGATATAGCCCTCATTTTCCAGGATGGACAGCGCCTTGCGCACCGTGTGACGGCTCACCTGGTACGCCCGGGCCAGTTCGTTCTCCGAGGGCAGCTTATCTCCCGGCTTTATCACCTTCGACAGAATTTGTTGTTTTAAATCGTCCATGAGACGGTAGTATTTTCTTGGTTGTTCTTCCATGTGATTCCCTCAAAAATTTTCACTTTTCCACGAAAATTGCTTGTTACGCAAAGACCCTCAGCACGCTGCAAGCACCACACGCTCTACCTCGCTCGGAGAGCTTGGCAGAGTGCTTTCACGAAAAGACTTCTGCTAATCTTAGAATTCCTTCCCGGATCTGGCCCTCGTCAAGACCGCCATACCCCAGAAGCAGTACCGGGTTCTTCCCCTTTAAGCTTCCTTCCCGGATTCCATAGGCCCGTAAGCTATACACCCTCACGCCCCGCTCCAGAGCCTCAGCGACAATCTGCGCTTCCGTCTTTGAGGTCTCCGCCTCCACCAGTATATGAAGACCCGCATGCTCCCCGTGAATGCTCTTTGCCCAGGGCTGTGCTTTCAATTCCAGAAGCAGCCGTTCGTTCCGGGCCCGGTAGATGGCCCGCATTCTGTTTAAGTGCCGCTCAAAATACCCGCCCGCAAGAAACTGAAACAGAATCTGCTGCTGGATCCTGGATACGGTGGAGGAATAAAAGCCGCAGCGCCTGTGATACTGCTCCATCAGCCCTTTGGGAAGCACCATATAGCTGACCCGGATGGCCGGCGCAATGCTCTTGGAGAAGGTTCCCAGATAAATCACCCGTCCATAAGGGTCGCTGCCCTGCAGGGAGGGAATGGGTCTGCCCTTGTAGCGGAACTCGCTGTCGTAATCATCCTCAATGATGTAGCGTCCCTCCTCCTGCCCGGCCCACTGGAGCAGATCCATGCGCCGCTTCATGGGCATGACCGTTCCCAATGGAAACTGATGGGAAGGCATGATGTAGGCCAGCCGCGCCCCGCTTTTCTGCAACCCGTCTAAGGTCATCCCCTCCTCATCCACCGGAATGGGCAGCACCGGACAGCCCAGGTTCCTGAAGGTCTGATAGGCCTGCCGGTAGGTGGGGCTCTCCATGGCCACAGGAAACGGCCCCTCCAACACCTGGAAAAGCAGCATAAGAAGGTATTCGTTCCCGGCGCCGATAATCATCTGACTCTTGTCACAGTCCACGCCCCTGGCCTGGTACAGATAGTCGCAGATGGACTGTCTTAAATTATCGTCCCCCAAAGAATCTCCCGGGAGAAACAGCTCCGGCCGCTGTTCCGCCAGCATGGCTTTCACAGCCTTTCGCCAGGCATTTGCGGAGGACTCCGGCCATTCCACATCATTGGGGGAAAAGTCGTAAAGGGGGGGCTTTTCCAAATTCCGGCTGCTTACTGTATCCCGTTTGCAGACCGACTCACGCCGGTGCTCCGAATCCGGCTTAAAAAGCCCCGGCTCTATCTCACCGGCATAGTATCCGCTCCCCGGTGCCGTCCGTACATATCCCTCTGACACCAACTGGTCGTAGGCCAGATTCACGGTGCTGCGGCTCACCTGCAGATTCTTGGAAAGCAGGCGGGAGGAGGGTAACTTTTCCCCGGCTGAAATTTTCCCGGTTCTGATATCACCCTTAATATGTTCGTATATCTGCCGGTACAACGGAGTCCTGCTGCCGTTCTCCAGCAAAATGGTCAGTTCCCTCACTGGACCACTCCCTTCCACAATAAAACCTTGTCATGAAAGCAAACCAAAAATCGCTTTATAAGAATTACTTCGTGAACCCTATAATCATGTATTATACACTATCTTCACGGATTTGAAAATCCATGACTGCCCATGGACAAAAACACACACTTCCATAAAAATAACGCCCACCTTTTAAAGCGAACGTTATCAATACTTCCATCTCTGGCAGCTTTGCCAGCCGGGCCGACTCATATTTCTGATTGTCAATCTGCTTTAGCGCCATCTGTTACACAACCACAACCCTGCACCGCTTCTTATAACAAGCAATGCCAAACTTGAAAATCGTCTGCATCCCTATACGTTTCTGTTTTCATGACCTGGTCAGCACCACGCCTGGTAAAAGTATAGCTTATTGCTTATTTTTTCTCATTTAACAACTGTTTCTTCTTATTGTTTGAAGTCATTTTACCCAAAAAAGAAAGGGACCTCTCAGCCATTTTCATGGCTTAGAGGTCCCTCTTTGTACATCGGAACACTGATTATCGCTCTCATTTACCCTCCAAACCCTACAGGCAGATACTTTTCATCTATCAGCTTTCCGTATTCCATATTCGCAAAATAATTACAAAACTGAAGTTCCACATAAATGAATTTATATTCCTCCGGGTCAGTCATGGCATAAACATATCCGTAATCCTCATCCGCATACACTGCACATAATTCATAAGGAAATTCCGTGGTGCCATAAATATAATATTCTTCCGAAGAATCAATATTTTTCAGCCGGTCATACTCCTTCTGATATTCTTCATTCTCACAGGCATAAACCAGATAACCAAGATAACAGGGATTTTCCGGGTTATAATAGTAGTAACAAAAATCCTCCACTTTTGCGGAAGCCGGAATGATATTTGGGAAAATATCGTTGTACAGAAAAAAGTGTTCTTTGTATTTCCCATTCTCTCCCAGATACTCCTCATATTCCTCAATATCCGTTGTCATATCCCTGGAACCCTCGTCCCATAAATGACGGGAATAACATATTCCTCCCAAAAACACCAGTACGACAAATAAAACAAATCCCATTATGCCGGCAACAACGATCAGTGTGATTTTCCTTTTCTTTTGCATAAAATTCCCCCGAAACGCTTTTTCCTCTTAAGAAACAATCCGATGCCGCCTGCCGCCAGCACCAGGACCAGAGCAATACACACAAACAGCCACACAGATATATATAAGGTCTCATACATCGTACATTGAATCCAATACAACGGCGTATTTCCGGAAACATCCATATTTTTTGTGGAAGGAAAGCCAAAAATAATTCTGGAATACGGTTCCTTTGCAACAAGCTGTTTCCCTGAAAATAAAATCGTCTGAACCCCCATCTGTACAGGAACAATCCGCCTGGTCTCCTTCCATGCTTCCTCTGGTGCATTTCTGGTAAATAGCACGCCCTCTACCGGACTGTACGGCCACAGGGAATCCGCTATGTCAAGCCGTAGCTCATTCTCTCTGCTTTTCCATGCGTGATAGGGATATGTAATGGAAACCACCGTATATACATCCTCACTTTTTGCTGAGGCGAAAGTATAGACAGACGTTTCAAACTCATCACCTATCAATTCCACATCGCCATTCTGCCTGTAATAAGAACCGTAAACACGATACTCGCCTTCTGCCAAGGTAAATCCTTCCGGCACATACTCCTGTACATAACTGACAAACGCCGTATCGGACTCGTCTATTTCCATGGAGCACTCCAAATATTCGGGAGATTCTGCGAACGCTCTTATATTCGCCTGTAGAAAGCAGGCCACAAAGAACAGTGCGGACAATTTAACATATAAATTTTTCTTATTGCCTTTGATGGTTCTATTAAAATTGTCTTCTACCCTTTTTGCCCAAAATGATTTCATGACCGACTCCTCGCTTTATATCTGTATTCTCACCAAAAAGGATTCATTTTTTCCCAAAGACATAACCTATTTTACACTCCCCCTATCATATACATTCGATGCCCCATATACAATAAAAAGTACATTTTACGAACTGTCTACTGTCATAAACTATGTTCTTAAGCCATCAAAGAATCTTTCGATGGCTTAAAAACGATAACTTACCTCTCTTTACATTTCTCAAACGATTCCTCAAAACTTATAATCATACTCAAAATAACCGGAGCCATCTCTGAGCTCCTCGTTGAAGGATTCCAGAACCTCTTCTACCGTCTGAGAATTATAATTTTCAAGTGTAACATCGATCATATCAAAATACTTCTGATATATTTTTACATATTCTCTGTATTCGTCTGTCAATCCTTCATAATCCATCGCATGCAGCAGCTTCTCATAACCATCCAGCAAATTATCTAAATCGCCCGTCTTGGTCTTGGGATATATTTGCCTATATTGAGCCATTAGTGTACGGGTGATACCGATCTGCTGACAAGTCAAAGCATAATCTATCACCATGTCTTCCTGAAGAATGTAGCTGGGATTATCCTTTATATATAATACGCAACCATTAAACGTAAGCGATATCGAATCTCTTAACAGTATCTTTTTTCGCTGATAATAGCCGTGGGTTAGGATTATCACCAGAACCAGACATGCAATTAGGATTTTATATCGTAGTTTCATAGTACATTACATTTAATAGCGTACACATTTCCACAATAAGTTGATACCATAAATGTAAGCCCCAGCAATATGCTAATCGCTTTTTGCATAGTTTTTCTCATAAATAGACCCCCTTCTATCATTTGGTATACTTGTCAACTGGTAAATAAGCTTGTTATTCTTTCATCTCTTTTTTAAAAAATTACTCTCTCCAATGGTCCGCCCTCCTATTTGTATTTTTATAAACATATTTTAAATCAAATATATATATGTCAATACTATATTTTAATTCTAAGTATTGATTTTGAACTTATATTTGCTATAATATTATAAGTAAAGTAAACAAAATGCACAAATAGCAGGAATTTCATATGAAAACCAAAACATTAACAGGCACCATTAAAAAGGCAGTCATTGAACTGATGATACTGAAACTGCTATCAGAGGAAGATATGTATGGCTACCAGATTACACAGGAACTAAAAAAACGCAGCAACGGACAGTTCACCGTTCTAGAGGGCTCCATGTACCCCATCCTGTATCGGCTCACTGACAGCGGCTACGTTTCTTTTTATGAAAAAAAAATCGGTATACGGCAAACCCGCGTTTACTACCATATTGAGCAGTCCGGTCAAAGGCACTTTGAAGATATGTTAATGGAATTTCATCATTCCATTCATGTAATACAGTTTTTACTAAACAGCAAGGAGGGGGACACCTATGAATAATATCTTACACAAACAATTAAGAGCATACTATCGGGATGTGAAAAAGCATTTGCCAGGCAAAAGCGCTCAGAAACGTATTCTATTCCATTCACTGAGAAGAGACGTGGAAAGCTATACTGCGGAATACGAAATTACAGACATTTCCGATGTCTATAATCAATTTGGTTCTCCTGTGGAATTGGCTGAGGATTATGCAGAAGAAATATCCGCCACAGATTGGAAAAAGAAACTATTCCGTTATCGACTGGTCTGCGCTCTTTCTGTTACAGTTGCTATAGCTCTGGTACTGTTTATCACATACTTTATCCACGAAGTGCGAGAAAGTGATGCAAACCACATAGAAATCTACATTCAAGAAGAAGAATAAAATTTAGAAAGCGAGAACTACACATGAAAAAAATATTTTGTACTATACTCACCCTTGTTTTACTCATCGCCTGTTCCAACACAGTTCATGCCAATGATATGAAGTCTACGATTATCTCCGTAGAAGATTTGGGCAACGGGTATCTGGGAATCACCTCCATAGAAATTCCCTCTACGGCGCTCAGAGCCTCCGGTACGAAAACCGGCACAAAAACCTTGAAAATAGAAAATTCCAACGGAGATACCATCGCCACCTTTAAGCTGACTGCTAGCTTCCGGTATTCCCCCAGTTCAGTTTCCTGTACCTCCGCTTCCTACAGCACGGATATCTCTGATTCTAGATGGAACTTCACAGACGCCTCTGCTTGGAAATCCGGAGCCAATGCCTATGGAGAATTTACCATTGAAAGAAAAATCCTTGGAATCCCGCTCGATAAGATTTCCAAAACCATCACCCTGACCTGCGACAACCAGGGAAATTTGTCATAGACAAATATACTTATTATTCTACCACATCCTCCCCCTTCTCAAAAAAGAATCCTGCCAAGCAGGATTCTTTTTACCTATATTCCGACCCTCTATTCTGTTCAGCTACCCCTGCTGTGTTGGCAGTTTATAGGAGCTCTTCAGCGAAACGATCCGGTTAAACACCAGCGCTCCGGGCTTAGAATCCTTGGCGTCCGCGCAGAAGAAGCCCTGACGCACAAACTGATAGCTGTCGTAGGCCTTCGCTTCCGTCAGCGCCGGCTCCACATAGCAGTCGTTAAGCACTGTCAGAGAGTTGGGATTTAAGTTCAGGCTTCCATCCTCGTTATAAACGCCCTTCTCCTCATCTACAATGTTCTCATAGAGCCGCACCGTGGCCTTCTCGGCGTAGGGGGCCGGAACCCAGTGGATGGTTCCCTTCACCTTCCGGCCGGTAAAACCGCTTCCGGCTTTGGTCTCCGGGTCATAGGTGCAGTGTACCTCAATAACTTTGCCGTTTTCGTCCTTGACGAAGCTTTCGCATTTTACAAAATAGGCGTGCATGAGGCGCACCTCGTTTCCGGGAAACAGTCGGAAATATTTTCTGGGCGGCACCTCCATAAAATCCTCACGCTCGATATACAATTCCCGGCAGAAGGGAATCTGACGCTTGCCTAATGCCTCATTTTCCAGGTTGTTGTCGGCTTCAAGGTATTCCACCTGCCCCTCGGGGTAGTTATCGATGATCAACTTGATGGGGTCAAGGACCGCCATCATGCGGGGCCGCTTCAACTTCAGATCCTCACGGATACAGTATTCCAGCATGGCGTAATCCACGGAGCTGTTGCTCTTGCTGACGCCGCAGAGGTCCACGAACATTTTGATGGACTCCGGGGTGAAGCCGCGTCTGCGAAGAGCCGCAATGGACACAAGCCTTGGGTCATCCCAGCCGTCCACAATGCCCTCCTCCACCAGCTTCTTAATATACCGCTTGCCGGTAACCACATTGGTCAGATACAGCTTGGCAAATTCTATCTGTTTTGGCATACCCTCCGGGCTGTCCTTGTAGCCCGCCTCAATCAGCACCCAGTCATAAAGGGGCCGGTGGTCCTCAAATTCCAGGGTGCAGATGGAATGGGTCACGCCCTCGATGGCGTCCTCGATGGGATGGGCAAAATCATACATGGGATAAATGCACCAGGTATCTCCGGTATTGTGGTGGGTCATACGGGCCACCCGATAAATGATGGGATCTCGCATATTGATGTTGGGGGAGGCCATGTCAATTTTTGCCCGGAGCACCTTCTCCCCGTCCTGATACATGCCGTTTTTCATATTTTTAAATAACGCAAGGTTCTCCTCCACGCTCCGGTTCCGGTAGGGGCTCTCCTTCCCCGGCTCCGTCAAGGTTCCCCGGTACTCCCGGATTTCCTCGGCGGACAGATCACAAACGTAGGCTTTTCCTCTTTTTATCAGCCTCACGGCCGCCTCATACATTTCTCCAAAATAGTCGGAGGCAAAATACAACCGGTCTTCCCAGTCAGCCCCCAGCCACTTGATATCCTCCTTGATGGACTCCACGAATTCCACCTTCTCCTTGGTGGGATTGGTGTCGTCAAAGCGCATATTAAACTTTCCGCCGTACTCCTGTGCCAGCCCGTAATTTAAAAGAATGGATTTTGCGTGTCCGATGTGCAGATAGCCGTTGGGCTCCGGCGGGAACCGGGTGATCACCGTCTCGCAGCGTCCCTCCGCAAGATCCTTCTCAATGATCTGTTCGATAAAATTCTTGGAAACAGCTTCGTTTTCCATACGTACCTCCTGAATTTCTGTAAATTATGCCCTCACAGGCTGCTTTTTTTGTATAAAAAATGAGTAAAAAAGGAACTGTATCAAACGCAGTTCCTTTTAAATTAACTTTATTATAGGAACCGCTCCGCGAACCCTATAATCTTATATTATAGGAACCGCTTCGCGAACCCTATAATCTTATATTATAGGAACCGCTCCGCGAACCCTATAATCTTATATTATAGGAACCGCTCCGCGAACCCTATAATCTTGTATTCTATTATAGTTTTTCCTCCGGTATTTGTCAACGCCGGGACCAGCATAAATTTTTCTTGCCGTTTCACCCGCAACAGAAACTTTTATTTCATGTACTTAAAATTGCGCCAAGCAATATTTTTCCACTAATTCTATAAATTCATCCGCCACACGGACCTGCCTTTCAGATTCTTCCCGGCTGGCAACGTAGAAATCATCATAATCACTGGCATGGCGTATTTCCTCAGCTTCACTGATTTTTCTCCCTATTTCTCTGGGAAAAATCTCAGTTTTAACAAAGTCCTTATTGAAATTTCCTATTGCATCTTTATGGCGTTTGTATGCTTTTCCACTCACCGCATGAACTGCACTGATGGCATGAAAAATGGCATAATAAGCTCGATTATTTGCCCCCTTATATTCCTCTGCCGCCAATAATATTCTTGCAGATTTCAAATCAGATCTGGCTGTTTGAAGCCGATAAAGTACAAGGTCTTTTCTTGTTCCGACATCTTCTTTAGGCTGCTCCATACAACACCACCCCTTCCTTATCAATATTTGCATAAAAGGGATAATTTACCACCCACTTTTTAAAATGCTCTTCACTCTTGGCGATAGGTTTTATATCCAGATTATTGTCTAAATTAAAATCATAAGTCATATAAGAAAGCTGCTGGCTGTATGCCTTTAAGTCCATATCAGACATATCAAGCAATATCATAATATCTACGTCCGAATCCGGCCTAAAATCACCTCTGGCATAAGAACCATACAAAATTATCTTGCGTAAATGTGTACCATATATTTTTTTTATCTCTGTAATATACTGTTCAATCAGATTCTGCATTGTCTGTGGCACAGCCATGCCTCCTTCCCACAATATCCTTTTTTCATCATTCTGTTTGTCAATTACGCGATAGGAGCCGCTTTGCGAACCCTATCATCATGATTCCATTATATCCTCTAGTCTGTATTTTTACAACCGTATTTCCCGTCAGAAAATATTTTTCTAGCGTTCCTCCCGAAAATATGCGTTCCCCAGGCTTCCCGGAGGCTGATTTTCCTTCTTTTTGCGGGTGCTGGTGAAGATCAGCACGCCGATGGTCACCAGGTAGGGCAGCATTTTAAAGATTTCCTGTGTACTTCTGCCAAGGCCCGGAATGTACAGATAGAGTATGTACAAAGCCCCGAAAAGGAGGGAGCCCCAGATGGCGTTCACCGGTTTCCACATGGCAAAGATCACAAGGGCGATGGCCAGCCAGCCCCGGTCGCCGAACCCGCCGTTGGTCCAGGTACCCCCCAGATATTCCATGACAAAGTACAATCCGCCCAGTCCGGCAATGCCGCCGC
>CALWLN010000117.1 GCA_944381535.1 uncultured Lachnospiraceae bacterium | reverse complement strand
TAATACTATAATCAGGAAAGAAATTTCGACATAACTACGATATCTTAAATCGACATCAAAAGCTACATATCTGATTCAAATCAGAAGGATTTTCCCCTCCTAGACACAGAAAAATTTACGCCCTCGTGACCGGATATCCCGGTCACCTTTTCTAAATAATTGTATATATATTCCCAGCGGGCTCCTACAACCCATACCTTTCCATCCAATAATCAATCTGCAAAAGATACCCAACCATCTGCACCCCGGCCATCAGCTGCCCATACCAGGGCTTTCCGTAATCCTTAGGACTGTCAAGAAACGCCAGCACCTTCTTCTTATCCACAATCTCCAGAATGGGCGCATGCTTCTGCTTAAGCACCTTCTTCAGCCGGCCCACCACAAGCCGTTCATATTCCTTATCGTAGGTTTTCGGATAAGGGGATTTCTTTCGGAATAAAATTTCCTCCGGCAGAAATTCCCGCCCCGCCTCCACCAGCAGGCTTTTGGAAACTCCGTGCTTACACTTCATCTCCCATGGAATATTGTATACATATTCCAGGATCCGGTAGTCTGCAAAGGGGACCCGGGCCTCCAGCCCGCAGTACATGCTGCACCGGTCCATGCGGTTTAAGAGGGTGGCCATGAACCACCGCACGTTGAGCCAGGCGATTTCCCGTCGGCGGGCCTCCAGGGGAGATTCCCCGGGAAGGGCGGGCGTGGCTGCCAGAGAGGCTTCGTAGGCGGCGACGGTGTAATCCTTGATGTGATTCTCCCGCAGAAAATCCTCCCGCAGAAGGGAGGTGCGGGGCTCCATGTCATAGGACCAGGGAAATAAGGGCTGTTCCAGCAAATCCTCCCGGTGAAACCAGGGGTAGCCTCCGAAAATTTCGTCCGCGCACTCCCCGGTGAGGGCCACCGGGTGCGTCTTCACCGTCTGGGAGCAGAAGTGAAGGAGGGAGGATTCCACATCCGCCATGCAGGGCAGATCCCGGGCCAGCACGGCGTCAAAGAGGCCGTCGGCCTGCTTTTGGTTGTCACAGGTGAGGATGGTGTGGTCGCTGTCCAAATGCTTTGCCATAAGGTCCGCAAAGGGCCGGTCCAGAGCGCTTTGGTAGGCGTTTGGCACAAAATGCTCTCGGCTCCCCACAAATTCAAAGGAGAAGGTCTTAAGCCGTTTTCCTTGTTCTTTTAAGGTACGGTTTGCCATGGCCGACACCAGACTGCTGTCCAGGCCCCCGGAGAGAAAAGCGCACAAGGGCACGTCGGACACCATCTGGCGGTTGACGCTGTCGATCAGAAGATGGGATACCTTTTCCACCGTCTGTCCATAACTGTCGGTGTGAGGCTTCCCGGTAAGTTCCCAGTAGCAGTGGTCTGCGATTCCTTCCCTGGAAACGGTGAGACAGTGCCCCGGCAGTACCTCCTTCATATGTACGAACACGCCATGTCCGGGTGTCCGGGCCGGCCCTAACCCCAGGACCTCGCACCAGCTTTCCTCGTTGAGCTTTGGCCGGATGCCGTAGGCGAAAAGGGCCTTGGCTTCGGAGCCGAAGACTAAGGAATCCGTTGTCTCCTGATAGAAAAGAGGCTTTACGCCGAGATGGTCCCGGGCCAGAAGGAGCACATCCTTCCTGGAATCATAGAGGGCGAAGGCAAAGATACCATTTAGCTTTTTTACAAATTCCAGGCCGAAGGCCAGATAGCCGTTTAATAAAATTTCCGTGTCGCAGTGGGTGTCCCAGTGGAGGGGGAAGCGTTGAAGCTCCTCCCTCAATTCCCTGCTGTTATAAAGTTCCCCGTTGTAGGAGACGGTTACGTGAGCCTTTTCCATGGGCTGCGCGCCACCGGAAGGGTCGATAACGGCAAGCCTGGTGTGGGCCAGACCGCAGTGGGTGCCCATCCAGATATTGTTGTCGTCGGGGCCGCGACGCAGCAGACTATCCCGCATTTTATGCAAACGCATACTCCAACACATCTCTTTTCGGTAGTCAAATTTTGCCTGGTAGAATCCGGCAATTCCGCACATAATGATCCTCCTTAGGATGGGCTTACGATCACCGGCTGCACCTGGGCGTACTCCAGCGCCATGAGAATGGTATCCGGCAAAAAGTTGGTGTGGGCCGTCATGGAATTTGGTTTTGCTCTGTAATTATCCTGCCCGAAGGGAACAAAATAAATATTTTTCGTGTTCAACAAAATGCCGATATTTTTAAGGTTCATGCCCAATGCGTCGTTGGTGGACAGGGAGATCACCAGGGGCTTGTTGTTGCGAAGGTGTGATTTGGCCGCCATCAGAACCGGGGTGTCCGAGATACCGTTGGCGAGCTTCGATAAGGTATTTCCAGTACAGGGCGCAATGACCAGCACATCCAGGATAGACTTTGGCCCCAGGGGCTCTGCGCCTGGGATGGTGACGATGGGCTCACGCCCGCTCAGGCTTCGGGCCCGCTCCATAAAATCCTCGCAGCTCCCGAAACGGGTATCCATGGAGGCGGCGTGGTCCGAAAAAATGGTGTACAAATTGGCGCCTCCCTCTTTCAGGCGTTTCACCGCCTCAAATATTTTTTCATAGGTGCAGAAGGAACCGGTAAAAGCGATTCCGATATTTTTTTCGCGAAAATCAAAATCCATAGGACAACATCCTCTCCAAAATAGTCTTTCCCATCATCTCCCCCGCCGTCTGGGGCATCCATCGGCCCGGAAGACCCGGACAGCGAACATAAGACAGCCCCAGGGTCCGGGCAGTCTCAGAGTCAAATCCGAAGGGAGCGGAGGCAATGTCGAAGAGCCGGCAGCGGGCGGGCAGCTGCGCAAGCAGGGCGGGCGAAAGCACCCGGGCCGGGACCGTATTGATAACAAAGTCAAAGTCCATGGGACTTTCCGGTTCCGAAAGGCCAAGAGCCGCGTCTTCCTCATGTTTCGGAGAAGCAAAAGCCAGATGCCCCCGGGTCAGAGCCTGGGATAAAAGGGCTTCATCCTCTTCCAACACCCAAAGCTTCATGGAAAATGTGGTCAAAAGCCTTGCGATTTCCTGGCCGCAGCGGCCATAGCCCAGAAGCAGCGTCTTTCGCTCCGCCAGGGAAAAGGGCGTATCCCGCAAAAGCACAGCCAGAAGCCCTTCGGCAGTCAGCGCTGCGTTTGCCCGAAGAAAGTCTTCATCCTGCAGCAGATCCACCGTGGAAATCTGTTTTTGGTGGCAGGCCAGGGCAAAAGATTCGGGAAAAGCGCCTCCCACCAGGACCTGGCCGGGACTCATTTCATACAGGAGCTCCTTTAGAGAAAGGGCAGGGCCTGGCTTTGCGGCAGCCGGAGGCTGGTTTTTTCCGGAGCCGGCAGGTTCCGGCCCTGTGACAGCCAGAGTCTTGCCGTCCCTGGAAAGGGGAATGGGACATACCACCAGCCGGGCCCCGGCCAGGGCTTCCCTAAGATTTATAGCCGGATAGGGGCAGTAAGAGAGAGAGCCTGGCAGAGCCGGGACGGCAAAGGCGGTTACCTCCTGGCCCAGATTACACAGATAGGCGGCCAGATAACTTTGGCGCAGATCGCCTCCCAGCACGGAAAAGGTTGCTTTCAACATTGCGTGTTCGCTCCGTAAGGATTTGCATTCAAGGTAGTATATTCCGGATGGCCGCAGTCGGTGCGTGTCCGGGAATATCCCTGCGTCCTTGGGAGTGGGACTGCGCATGTCCATGGGGAGAAATCTTTCCGGTTTCTTATCTTGAGAGAATCGGAAAAATATGGTAGTATAAAAAAAGAAAAACAAAAGGAAAAGGAGGTAGCATCATGAAGTTTTATAAATGTGAAGACTGCCAGAGTGTAGCAATGGAGATTATCACAGGCGAGTGTGCCGGTGAGAAAAATTACCGGGAGGTTACGGCCAATACGGTGGACGCGTCCCAGGAAAAGCACGTGCCGGTGGTGGAGCGTGAGGGGAATACCCTTACGGTGAAGGTGGGAAGCGTAGAACATCCCATGCTGGAGGAGCATTACATCATGTTCATCTACTTAGAGACCTGTAGCGGCGGTATCCTTCAGAGATTAAAACCGGGCGACGAGCCCAAGGCTGTTTTTGAAGTACCACAAGGCCAGGAACCTAAGGCTGTATACGAGTACTGCAATCTTCATGGTCTGTGGAAAACAGAGCTGTAACCGTTTCAAAAAATTGAAAAAAGTTCTTGATTTTTGAAAAGATTTATTGTATTCTGAGAGGGAATTAAGAGGATTCCTGTGACTGACGGAAGAGGTGGAGTTACCACCGGGAAGCAGGAATTTATAAGTGCCGACCGTCTGGGCAGTATCGCTAGCGATACTGTCCTTTTTTTGCCTGGAAAGTCCTTCGGGCTTTCCCGTCCAGAAACCTCCGGAAGCCATAAGGGGGCCGGGAGAAGAAGAAAAAAGGGACAGTAGGAATTTGTACCGGCGATACCAATTTTCAGAAGGAGAACGATGATGAGAGAAGCATGGAAGAATTTTAAGGTTGGAAACTGGGAGCATCAGGTGGATGTGAGGGATTTTATCCAGAGAAATTACACCCCCTACGAAGGAAACGAGGAGTTTCTGGCAGGGCCCACGGAGCGCACCCTGGAGGTTCGCGGCAGACTGGAAGAGCTTCTGAAGGAGGAATACGAAAACGGCGGCGTGCTGAAGGCAGACCCCAGAACGGTGATTACCCCAACGGCCTTCGGGCCGGGGTATCTGGATAAAGAAAAGGATATTATCGTGGGACTGCAGACGGACGAGCCCCTGAAGCGGGCCTGCAATCCCTTCGGCGGTATGCGGATGGTGCGGGAGGCCTTAAAAGCTTACGGCTATGAGGCGGCGCCGGAGTTGGAGCAGGAGTTTGCTCATCACAAGACCCACAACGACGGCGTATTTTCCGCCTACACCCCGGAGATTCGGGCTGCCAGAACCTGCGGCCTTATCACCGGCCTTCCCGACGCCTACGGCCGGGGAAGGATCATCGGCGATTACCGTCGGGTGGCCCTTTATGGGGTAGACTTTTTGATAGAACAGAAAAAAGAAGATAAGCTTCAGGTGGGACAGCAGGTCATGCTGGATGAAACCATCCGCCAGCTGGAGGAACTGGACGGACAGATTACGGCCCTTTCGCAGTTGAAGGAGATGGCGGCCTCCTACGGTTATGACATTTCCGGGCCGGCTATGAACGCCCGGGAAGCGGTGCAGTGGGTGTATTTTGCCTATCTTGCCTCCATCAAGGAGCAGAACGGAGCGGCCATGAGCCTGGGCCGGGTTAGCACCTTCCTGGATATCTATATGGAACGGGATCTTAAGGCGGGCGTACTCACGGAGGCGGGAGCCCAGGAACTGATGGATGATTTTGTGCTGAAGCTTCGGATGGCCCGGCATTTGCGGACGCCGGAGTACAATGAATTGTTCGGCGGCGACCCCATGTGGATCACGGAGGCCGTGGGCGGCATGGGAGAGGACGGAAGAACGCTGGTCACCAAAAATTCCTACCGAATGCTCCACACCCTCTATAACCTTCACACCGCTGCGGAGCCCAACCTGACGGTGCTGTGGTCGGAAAAATTGCCGGAGCCCTGGAAACGTTACGTGGCAAAGGTGTCTTGTGAGACCGATTCCGTCCAGTATGAAAATGACGACTTGATGCGGCCCATTTACGGGGATGATTACGCCATCGCCTGCTGTGTCTCCGCCATGCGGGTGGGCAAGGATATGCAGTTCTTTGGTGCCCGGGCCAATCTGGCCAAGCTGGTGCTTCTGGCCATCAACGGCGGACGGGACGAGCGAAAGGATAAGCAGTTAGGCCCCCAGATGCCGGTGTGGGATAAGGAATATCTGGATTACGATGAGATTGTAAAACGGATGGACGTGTACCGGGAGTGGCTGGCCAAAACCTACGTCAGCGCCATGAATATCATTCACTATATGCACGATAAATACGCCTATGAGAAGGTACAGATGGCCCTGCACGACACCTCGGTCCGCCGTCTGATGGCCTTCGGAATCGCCGGCATGAGCTGCATGGCGGATTCCCTCTCCGCTATCAAGTACGCCAGGGTGCGCTGTATCCGGGATGAAGAGACAGGGCTGGTGACGGATTTCGCCATTGAGGGAAGTTACCCCGCCTTCGGAAACGATGACGACCGGGTGGACGCCATCGCCTGCGAGCAGGTGGAAAAGTTCTACCAGGCCTTAAAGCGCCAGCCTTTATACCGGAACGCCGTGCATACTCTCTCTATTTTGACCATCACCTCCAACGTGATGTACGGAAAGAAGACCGGCAATACCCCCGATGGAAGAAAGTACGGAGAGCCTCTGGCTCCCGGCGCGAATCCCATGTCCGGCCGGGATGTAAACGGGGCCCTGGCCTCCTTGAATTCCGTGGCAAAATTATCCTACGACTACTGCCGGGACGGCATTTCCAACACCTTCTCCATCATACCCCAGGCCCTGGGCAAGACCGAGGAGGAGCGGTTTGCCAATCTGGTAAATGTGATGAGCGGCTATTTCGGACAGGGCGCTCACCATCTGAACGTGAATGTGCTAAACCGGGAGACACTGATGGATGCCTATGAGCACCCGGAGCAGTATCCCAATCTCACCATCCGGGTGTCCGGCTATGCGGTGAACTTCTACAAGCTGTCCCGGGAGCAGCAGAGGGAGGTCATTTCCAGAACCTTCCACGGTGCCTTGTGATGAAGGGATATGTGCATTCTATCCAGAGTCTGGGGGCGGTGGACGGGCCCGGCGTGCGCAGTGTGGTGTTTCTACAGGGCTGTGGTTTAAGGTGCGCCTACTGCCATAACCCGGATACCTGGGAAATTCCCCGGGGGGCAGGTGTCACGCAAGGCGTTGGAGATTGCGAAACAGAAACGGCGCTGACCGGTCGAAAATCGGGAGTGGGGGAAAAAGAGCAGATTTCCAGGGAGGAATACACCCCGCAGGAGTTGGTAAAAAAGCTTCTCCGCTTTAAGCCCTATTATGGAACCGATGGCGGCGTTACCCTCTCCGGCGGGGAGCCGCTGCTCCAGGCCGGTTTCACGGCGGAGGTGTTTCGCCTCTTAAAGGAAAACGGCGTCCACACCGCCCTTGACACCGCCGGCCAGATTACCGGCGAAAAGGCGGAAGAAGTTCTTAAGTTTACGGATCTGGCGCTGGTGGATTTAAAATTTCTGACTGAGGAAGAATACCGGACCCACACCGGGGGGAGCCGGAAGAAGGTGGAGGCATTTCTGGAACTGACGAGGAAGTTTGGTATCCCCGTCTGGATTCGTCACGTGGTGGTCCCCGGACTTACCGCCTTTCCCGATTACTTAAGGAAAATCAAAAAGCAGGCGGAGCAATACGAGAACCTTGAAAAAATTGAGTGGCTCCCCTTTCACAACCTCTGCAAGGAAAAGTATGAGAAGCTGGGTATCCCCTTCCCCTTAGCTGACACTCCGGTCATGGGGGAGGAGGAGTTTGGGCGGCTGCTGGATTCTCTGTAGAGCGATGGATGTTTCCACCAGATGATTGTGCAATCGCAGATAGACAATTGGTAGTCACATATGGTATATTGTAAGTAAAATGTGGGAATGCGAGGGTTTTATATGCTGAAAATATATTTGGGCGAAATGGACAATGTTCTCCACAATGTGGAAACTTATTTTAAAAATCAAATGGATTATTCCTGGCTGGAAGATGAATTTGCAGAAGAAGTGATAGCGGATGTGGACAAATCCAAGGTGGTATCATCCCACTGCATTGCAAGCCCAGTTTTAGGGCAGATTCCGCCAACCGCCCTGTCCGGTGGAACAAAAGCCCTGCTGCTGATGAAAAACCAGGAGGATCGTATTATCAATGCGTCAAACTGTGGTGATAATTGCGCAAAATGGATTTTGAAATTAGGACAGGCGCAGGATCTGACGATTAATCTGAATCATATTATGGATTTTGGGGAAGGCGAATTTGAAGCAGAGATTCTAAATGATGGTACGATGGTCCATAATATGAAAGAGTTTGTATGGAAAGCAGCAGAGTATCTGTAACGGAGGAAAGACATGGTCGGAGCATATCGTATTACGGTTTCAAACAGATATTTAAAATATGAGTTTACAATACGCCGCAATATTACGGTGATTAAAGGGAATAGTGCCACTGGAAAGACAACGCTTATCGAACTTATCCGAGAGTATAATGAGCAGGAAGATAGTGGAATTTTCATACAATCCGACAAGCCATGTGTCGTTGTTTATGGAAGAAACTGGAAAGAACAATTGGAGAAGATTTCCGGTTGTATAGTATTTATTGATGAGGGTGGAAGGTTTACGAAGTCAGAGGAATTTTCCCGGGCTATCCAAGGAACGGATAATTATTATGTAATTGTGTCTCGGGAAAAATTGGATAATCTTCCTTTTAGCATAGAGGAGATATATGGGATTCGTGAGAATGGCAGATACAATGATTTAAAGTCAGAGTATACGTTGAATGAATTTTATCGTATTTATGGAAAAAATCCGGAGGAAGAATTTAAGCCAGAGGTTGTCATCACAGAAGATACAAACGCTGGATATGAATTTTGGCGAAAAATTTGTGAAAAAGGAAAAGTACCATGTGAGGCGGCTGGTGGAAAATCCGGTATTCTGAAAAAACTACAGAAATATCGGACAGAGGAGAAATATAAACTGGCAATTGTAGATGGAGCAGCTTTTGGGTCGGAAATGGAAATGATTATGCAGTACATGCGGTATTATGATGAGAGGATTAAGCTATATGCACCGGAATCTTTTGAGTATCTGATACTTTATTCTGATATATTTCCATCGAAAGAGGTAAAAAAGCGTTTAAAAGAAACGTACCGGTATGCTGATTCAAAGGAGTATTTCAGTTGGGAGCGTTATTATACAAAGCTGTTGATGGAGGAAACTAAAGATACGGAAAAAAGATATCAAAAATCGCACCTAAATGAATATTACTTGTCAGATAAAAATTGTGCATTCATATTAGGAGCTGTTCCCGATAATATTAAGTGGAATTAGAGCAAAAGCATAAACCCGCGAAATATGCCTGCCCCATTTTCAACGAGACAGGCATTTCATCATCCTCAATCCACCTTATACTCCCTGCAGGCCTCTACATAAGCCTCGATATTTTTCCAGGGGACCTCCGGCTCCAGCAGATGTGTCGGCGCCACGAAGAGACCGCCGTATTTCTTCGCAATGTTCAGGTTTTTCCACACCTGCTCCTTCACCTGCTGAGGGGTGCCAAAGGGCATGGTGGTCTGGGTGCCGATGGTGCCGTGGAAGGAAATTTTGCCGCCGTACATGTTGTAGATTTCCGCAAAATCCATGCATTCGCTCTGGATGGGATTCAGCACATCAATGCCGCACTCGATCAGATCCGGGATAAATTCCGTCACGGTTCCGCAGCTGTGATAGAAAATAATAATGTCCGGATTGATTTCCCGGATGGCGTCAACCACTTTCTTCAAACGTGGTTTGATCCAGGTCTGATACATAGTTCTGCTCATCATGGGGCCATTCTGCATGCCGATATCGTCGCCCAGATAAATGATATCCACTCCGGCCCTGGCAAAGGACTTTGCGCGTATCAGCGCCTGCTCCGTAACTTTGTCGAAGATCCAGGTTGCGATTTCGGGCTCGCAGGACATATCCACCATCAGATTTTCCATGCCCCGGATGTACCAGGCGGTCTCCCAGATGGTACACTGCATACTGCCATTGGCCGCCAGTCCCCGGGCATGGATTTCCTCCACCTGTCTTTTTTGGTGGGACGCGTCTCCCTTGGAGAAATCCGGGAAAGGGTAAGCCTGTATCTCTTCCAGCTCCTCCATTTCCCTCATGGGATTGCGCATATAGGTCATGTGCTTGGCCGCTTCGCTTCCCGGCTCATGGGCAACGCCCCAGATGTCGATGGTGGCGCCTTCCTTCAGACCGCCCGGATAGAATTTTCTGTAATCTTCCGGATGATAGTCCAGCCGGATATCCGCCACACCCCGCCAGGGCATGCCGAAATATTCCTGATAATCCGTCCGGCCACCTGTTTTTTCCTTAAAAATCTCCACCAGGTCCGGGCATAGACTGAAATCTACCGGTACCTCTTCATAGGGATCTCTTCGAAGCAGCGCCAATAAATTTTCTCTTTTTGTCATATCTTTTCTCCTCGCTTTTTTGAAAATGATGGAAAGGGTTTCCCTTTGACTGCACGGATAAAAGGGCATTTTATTGTCCCTTGACATATCCCTAGTATACCGTATAAAATAGGAAAAAAGAATGACAGGAATGGCATTCACATGTCATATTTGGTACAGGAGGTCTTCGCCATGGGGATATCACAGAGTTATTTTAAGAACGACAGCGTTTATGGGAATCTTTCCAGAAATCCGAGAAACGGGACCATCGGCTGTGGATTTCTGTTCAAGCCGGACGCTTCTTACAGTCAGTCCCTCTGCTTTGAGCATTACGGGGCTTTTTATCTGTTGAGCGGGAAAGGGATGTACCGGGATGAGAGCGGCAGGGAGACGCCCGTCTATGCGGGGGACTATGTGCAGCGCCTTCCGGATGTGCCCCACTCCACAACGGTGTATCCCACCGGGGACTGGCTGGAGTTTTTCATATGCTTCGGTGCGGAGACCTATGAACATCTGGCCGATCTGAATCTGCTTTCCAGGGAGCCGGTGATCCACCCCGGCCTTTCCACCATCCTTTTCAAAAAATGCGCATACCTGCTGGAATATATGAAAAACGGTTCCGGCGACAGGCAGCCCTTCCTGTACCTGCAATTACAGGAATTTGCCATGGAACTGTACCAGCATTCCCTGCATAAGCAGATGGGGTTAGGTGTGCAGCGTTTGATGCAGAAGGCATCGGAATTGCTCTGCACACCGCCCGAGTTTAAATCCCCCCACGAGGTAGCGGCCCTGCTGGACATGGGGTATGAGAATTTCCGGAAAAAATTCAAGGCATATTTTCATGATTCCCCGTCGGTCTATCAGCTGAACGCGCGGATCAATTATTCGAAAACCCTGCTTCTGGATACGAAGAAAAGCCTGAACGAGATAGCCCTGCTCTGTCATTTTTCAGACGCCTTTGCCTATTCCAAGGCCTTTAAAAAATATTACGGGATAGCGCCGTCACTATTTCGGCAGATGTATCTTCCGTGAAAGGCTTACAGCTCGCTCATTTTTGCTTTGCCATAGTGATACGACTCATCCAGCAGCGCCTCAAAAGAGTCGATTTTACAGTCAGGCGTAAGGCCGTTTCCGCAGGTCAGCATGAATCTGCCGTCCTTACGGGCATAGGTATCGATCATAAAGCGGACTTCTTTACGGACATCCTCGGTTGTGCCGAAGGGAATGGTCCTCTGCACATCAAAGCCGGCCCAGATACAGATCTTATCGCCGAATTCTTCGGCAATCTGCTTTTCCTCCATGGTATATTTCTGGATGGGGTGGATGACGTCCAGTCCGATTTCCGCAAAGTGCGGTAAGAATAATTGAACGTTTCCGCAGGTATGCAGCCAGAAATGCATGCCAAGGGAATGGGCTTTGTCGATCAGCTGCTTGTAATAGGGCTTAAAAAATTCCACAAAAATTTCTTCGGAAAAGAAGGTGCCGGTCTGCATCCCAATATCATCGGAGGTAAAGACGGCATCCGCGCCAGCCTCCTTATGGCTTCGTTCAATAGCTCGCATATAGAAATCTGTCAGCTTCTGGAATAACCGGTGTACCTCGTCCGGATAGAGATAAAAATCGGTGAGAGCGTTCTCCATTCCCCGCAAAGACCAGAGACGCTCGAAGAAGCAGTACCACCAGGTAGCAAGGCGGTAGCGGGAATCTGGTTTTGGAATATCCGGAAACATCCCCTTATAATCCGGGTCCGGAAAATGTTCCAGAATCTCATCAAGCTCGTCCCAGTCCTCAATCAGAATCTGCGCGTCCAGACCGGCGGACTTCTGCTCTTTGGGGGTGCGGTAAAGCCATTTGTAATTCTCATCATCCTCCGGCGCTTTGGAAACGTCCGGGAAAATCATGGGTATGGTCTGGACATCGCAGGGATATGTGGCGCAAAGTTCCCTTGCCCGTTCTTCGTGTTCTCCAAAAATGGCGGGGTTACTCCAGAAGTGATAGACCATGGGAATCCTGTCATATGCACATTTTCCCTCTATAACGTTTCTTAACTGTTCTGCGGTAAAAGCTTTGAAAGACATGTTGCGTTCTCCTCTCTGTTTTAGTATACTATAAGGGATACGGGCAGCGCTTACAATGCAGTATTTCCTTTTTTTATGTACAAAATCACAATCTTAGGAGGCGGAAATGGCAGCGGAAAAATTTTTGCCGGAACTGATTTCAGCCACCCAGCTGACGAAGAAAAATGTACCCGCGACCCGTCAGTCCTTCGGGAAAAGGGTAGCGGCGTATTATGAATTGGAACTGATTTCGGAGGGCTCCGGAGCGATCATCACGGACGGGCAGATCATCCCGGCAATACCGGAGCGCCTTTTTATCCGCAGGCCCGGAATGCGGCTGGAGGGGTTCGCACCTTATTATTCCTATTATATAGTGTTTTCGGACAGCAGCCGGGAATTGGAACAACTGAATCTGCCGGCCTATCTGGACGGGATGGGGCAGCTTTCGGACTCCTTTAAGACGATCCGTAATCATTTTATTTACCCGGACGCGGCGAGTGATTTTGAGATAAAATCCTGTATTTTCAAAATTCTGGCTGCGGTGCTGAAAGGCGGAAGCAATACGGCGTCTCCGGCGATTGAAGCCTCTGTGCGGTATATCAAGAGCCATTTAGAGGAAGAACTGTCGGTGGCTTCCCTTGCAAAGGAATCCGGCTACAGCCAGAATCATTATACGAATCTGTTTAAGGCGGCGATGGGCGAGACCCCCTCCGGCTTTATAAGGCGGTGCAGAATCCGCAAAGCCTGTGAGCTTCTGGAAGAGACAAACGAGACCGTAGAAACCATCGCCCAGATGTGCGGATTTGATAATTTTTCTTATTTTTTCCGCGCCTTTAAGAAAATACAGGGGCGGACGCCCCATGCGTACCGGAAGGCTGTGCGCAGATACATAAATAATAGTTGCAAACATTCCGTGAAACGGGTATAATAAAAGTGAAGTGATATACTTCAAAAATATTACATGGAAAGGGGGAGTCGCTTTGTTGTATGATTATTTGAAAGAAACCTATGGTGAGAATGAACCGATTTTTATCGCTGATGTTCAGTATGAGGAAATGTCAACAAATCACATCCGGCAGCAGGTGAAGAAATTAACGGATGCGGGTATGCTGAAAAGATATGATACCGGTATCTATTTTATACCGAAGAAGTCCATTTTTAAGTCCGGATCCCAACTTTCCAGGGATAAAGTGATTGAACAGAAATATCTGAAGGAGGATGGGCAAAGATGTGGTTATATTTGCGGCGTGATGTTTGCGAACCAGTTGGGACTTACTACGCAGGTGCCTGTGATATGTGAAGTCGTTACGAACAAAGCGACGAATGATTACAGAGAAGTCAAGCTTGCTTCCTCATCGGTGGTGCTTAGAAAGCCAAAAGTCAAAGTAACCGAGCAGAATTACCGTCAGCTGCAATTGCTGGATTTGTTGAAAGATATTGATTTTTACGCTGAGAAGGATGAAACTGAGCAGTTAAAACGGATTACGGCATATATGAAAGCATATGAAATCCGCTTCCGTAATCTGGCGGAGTATTTACCGTATTACCCGGACAAAATTTATAAAAATATGTATGAAATGGGGCTGCTGAATGGCGTACTTGCATGAGGAGAAGGAACAATTTATAGAAGCTGTTAATCTGGCTGTTTATAAGACGGGATTGGAGCCGGAAGTCATAGAGAAAGATTACTATGTAACGATGGTGCTGAAAAAACTGTCCGAACAATTTGGGTTCTCTGTGTTCAAGGGAGGTACTTCCCTTCAAAAATGTCATAGAATCATATCCAGATTCTCTGAGGATATTGATATTACCATTGATAATGCGCTATCACAGGGGCAAAAAAGAAAACTGAAATATGGAATCGTTGATATAGCCGAAGAACTCAAGATGACGATTCCGAATATCGATGAGATCAGAAGCCGGAGGGACTACAACAGATACGAACTGACATATGATTCTGTACTGGACAGACTAACAGATACGGTAAAGCCGGCGATACTTTTGGAGACGTCTTTTGCTGAAATTTCCTTCCCTACGGTAATCCTGCCTGTACACAGTTATATTGGTGATTTGTTCGAAGAGGAAGCGCCGGAGGCTTTGGAACAGTATGATCTTAAGGTATTTTCGATGAAGGTGCAAGGCATTGACAGAACGCTGATTGATAAAGTCTTTGCAATCTGCGATTATTATATGAAGGGAAATGTAAAAAAGCATTCTCGTCATATTTATGATATCTACAAGCTGATGCCGTTGGTTACACAGGATGAAATGTTTCGACTGTTGGTAAAAGAAGTCCGTAAAGTTCGTGCGGAAACAAAGGTTTGTCCATCGGCAATGCCTGGAGTAGATGTGACTTCACTGTTATATAAGATTGTGGAAGAGAATAGTTACAAGGAAGATTACAATGTTCTCACAGTGAAACTGCTGGAGGATAAGGTCAGTTACGAGGAAGCGCTGACTTCCATAAAAAGTATTGCTGACAGTGGCTTGTTTGATTAAGGATTGCAGGCACTTGTGTTACAGCAAGAAGCATTAGCCAGGTTCCTGCGAAAAAAACAGTTGACAGCGATTCGGCTCTGGTAGAAAATAGAAATAAAAAAGGAAGCGCGATACAAGATGCCAAAACGTCAAAGCGAACTAAAATGGGACAAGCTGGACAACACGGCCCACCTTTTTCCGGTCATTGCCGGGGAGAGCATGAGCAATGTTTACCGGATTTCCGTAACCTTAACTGAAAAAATTCTCCCGGGCTATCTCCAGGAGGCCCTGGAAAAAGTGCTCCCCTGGTTCGAGGTGTTTAAGGTGCGCCTTCGAAAGGGGATTTTCTGGTACTATTTTGAGGACAATAAGAAGCCGGTCCCCCGGGTGATGGAAGAACGTACCTATCCCAATCAGTACATTGACCCCAACAAGAACAATCATTATCTCTTCCGGGTCAGCTACTACCGGAACCGGATCAACCTGGAGGTGTTCCATGTGCTCACCGATGGCATGGGCGCCATCAATTTTCTGCGGGAGCTGACCTATCAATATTTGCGGCTTGCCCATCCGGAGGAGTTTAAGGGAATCCCGGATGCCCTCTGCAGCGATACCTCTTTGAATAAAGAGGACAGTTATGTGAAAAATTATAAAAAGAGCCATGCGAAGGGCTACAAAACCAAGCGGGCCTATCTTGTGAAAGGGGAGAAGCTCCGGCCCCTGGAGCTTGGAATCATGCACGGCTATATGCCTGTGAGCCAGTTAAAGCAGACGGCGAAATCCTACGGCCTGTCCATCAACGAGTATCTGGTGGCTGCTTTTATCTACAGCATATACCGGGAGGGTCTCCATGGCGCCCCCTGCGATAAGCCAATCAGCGTGGCGGTTCCGGTAAACTTAAGGCCATACTACAATTCCATCACCACCAAGAACTTTTTTGTGATGGTGTCCGCTGTGTTTGAGCCAGACAGGGAAGGCTATACATTTGAGGAAATCGCCGCCATCACGGCGGAAAGCTTAAGAAGCCAGATCACCCCAGAGCATTTGGAACATCTCTTTGCCTACAATGTGTCCAACGAGAAAAATATCGTACTGCGGGCCGTTCCCCTCTTTGTGAAAAATATGGCCCTTCGGTGGGTTTATCGCACATCAGCTCTTGCCAATACCACCACGATCACCAATATCGGAAGTATTCAGATACGCAGGGAGTATCAGCCCTATATAGAGCGGTTCCACGCTTTTCTGTCCATGTCCAAGGGGCAGAACATCAAGGGCTGTATCTGCTCCTACGGGGATACCCTGGTATTTACCTTCAGTTCCACCCTTACGGATGTATCTCTGCAGCGGGGATTTTTTCAGAAGCTGGCCGCCGACGGCGTGGAGGTATCTATCGAGACAAACGGAGTATATGATGAGAAAGCGTAGCGATTAGATAAACAAAGTATATGATGAGAAAGCATAGCGATTAAGATAACGGAGTATGCCATGAGAAAATGCAAAACCTGTCATGTGACAATTTTAGACCCTACCATGGTATGTCCCCTCTGCCACAGCGTCCTGGAGTCGGATGAAATGGAGGGGGAGAAAAAAGAAAATAAGCCGGGTATGTACCCGGATGTAAAAGAGGTAAGCCGGATCCTTGGCTTTGTAGTAAAGCTTTACGCTTTTCTGGCCATTGTGGTGGAGGCGGGGCTTATCGCCATCAATTATGCCACCTATAAGGGAATCTGGTGGTCGGCCATAAGCGGTATCGCCATTCTTTACTTTTACATTACCCTTCGGTATTCCATCCAGAAGAACAGCGGCTATCTGCGGACTATTTTGATACAGATGATCGGTGCCGTCCTTCTGGCGGTGGCCATCGACCTGATCGTGGGCTACCGAGGCTGGTCGGTGAATTATGTGCTGCCCAGCGCCATCTTGCTGATGGACTTAGCCATTGTGATACTTATGCTGGTAAATCTGGATTACTGGCAGAGCTATATTTTGCTGGAACTGCTGACACTGCTTTTAAGCCTTATGACCCTGATCTTCTGGTGGACGGGCGTTATAGAAAATCCGGTGGTTACCATCGTTGCGGCGGCGGTCTCCGGAGCGCTGTTCGTGGGCACTTTGATTTTCGGGGACCGGCGGGCGAAAAATGAATTAAAACGACGATTCCATATGTAGGAGAGCCATGAGAAAAAAGACGACTAAGCGAAGTAAAAATGAAATCGAAAGCAGTATCCGGGGCTTTATTCTGCGCCAGCTTATCGCCCATGTGACAGCGGAGAATCACATCGGCAAAATGATACGCTCCGGAGAACTCCGAAAAAAGCTGGTGGAGCCCAAGTGGCGCTGCCCTAAGGCTTTTCTGATGGAAGAGATATCCATGGAGGATTTTACCATGGAGCTTTTGTCAAAGAAAGAGGAGGGACGCAGGGATCATATCATTCTCCAGCTTCACGGCGGCGGCTACATCGGCGCCATGCGCAATGCCTATCGGACCTTTGCGGGGCTATACTGTGAGGTGAGCCAGGGGATGCCGGTGCTTACCATCGACTATCGGGTGGCCCCGGAAAATCCTTACCCGGCGGCCCTTGAGGACGCAGTGGCGGCTTTTGACTGGCTCCTTACTTCCGGATGGAGGGAGGAACAGATCATCCTGGCCGGGGATTCCGCCGGAGGCGGACTGGCGCTGGCCCTGTGCCTGTATCTGAAGGATCGGGGACGCCCTCTGCCGGCCGGAATCATCGCCATGTCCCCCTGGACGGATATGACTGCCAGCGGGCCCTCCTACGAGGACAATTATGAGAAGGACCCTCTGTTCGGAAACAGCAGGGACAGTCTTATCTACAACAGGGACTATGTGGGGGATAACGACCCAAAGAATCCCTATATCTCTCCCCTTTTCGGGGAATATGAGGGGTTCCCGCCCATGCTCCTTCAGGTGGGATCCATCGAAATGCTATTAAGCGATTCCGTGCTGGTGGCTGAGAAAGCCAAAGAAGCCGGCGTGCAGGTGAAACTCACCGTCTATGAAGGGATGTTTCACATTTTCCAGATGGCCTTAAAACTCATACCGGAATCCCGGGAGGCCTGGATGGAGATTGGACGATTCCTGGAGGAGATTGCGTTATGTTAAGAGACAGAGTAGTAATCCGGTCGGAGGTTGACGACCATGTGCTGTTCAAAGTTTTCGAGGCATATTATCCCAATAAAATGCCGGAGGTTCAGCCATACTATGAGCACCACCATTCGGAGCTGGAGATTTCCGTGATCCGGTCCGGTGCGGGCTGCTATAGCTGTTCCGGTGTGGACTATGAATTTCAAAGAGGCGATGTGTTTATGCATTGCGGCAATGATATCCATTGTTTCCGGAGAATCGGTAAGGAAGAATGCCTGTCTCTTCTGGTGATTCAGTTTGAGCCGCGGTTTATATGGACGCCGGGCGGGGAGTGGTTTGATTCCAAATATCTGCAGATTTTCATGGGGGACAACAAGGATATCAGCAGACATATCCCCTATGATTCTCCTGTTGCGGAGAAAATCGGCAGGCTTTTGTCAGACAGCTTAGAGGAGTGTCGGGCGCAGCGGCCGGCCAGCGATATGTTTGTAAAAGCGAATCTGCTAATGATTCTGGCGAATCTGGCGAGGTATTTTTATGAGGATCTGAACACGAAAAGTATGCCGGTCAAAACGGAGAATGTGGTGCATCTGGAGCATTCCATGAATTATATCTTAAGTCATCTGGAAGAAGAACTGACACTGGATACGCTGGCAAGGGAGGCTGGAATGAGCCGTACCTATTATTCCACGATGTTTAAGATGTTGAACGGGGTTTCTGTGTGGACCTATATCATAAATCAGCGCATAGACCGGGCACAGCAGCTGCTGGAAAAAACCGAAATGTCCGTCATTGAAATTTGTGAGAAATGCGGCTTTAACAACTTGTCGAATTTTAATAAAGCATTTAAGAAAATAACAGGAAAAACGCCTAGCGAATATAGAAAAGAGTTTCAGCAGTCCTGAAAGCTGTGCGAGAGCCGGATGCCCCGTAAGTTGCCCGAGGAATCTGGCTTTTTCATTCTATAGGAAAGTTCTTCGAACTTCAATAAAAAGAGCGGAAATTCCGGAAATCGAAAAAAAGATGAAGTAAATCGAAATATTGTATTGGTGTCTGCCACAAGGCAGGAGATATAATAGGTTTATGATGATAGGGTTCGCGGAGCGGTTCCTATCATAGGTATGATGGCAGAAAGATATTATCCAAAAAGGAGGGCGGACGTATTATGGCAGATACAAAACCGCAAATAAACCCGGAGCAATTGAGAATCACGGACATGCGCTTTGCAGACATTGACGGAGCGCCCAAACGATGTACCCTGCTAAAGCTGTACACGAACCAGGGGCTGATCGGATATGGAGAGGTGCGGGACGCCTCCAGCAAGACCTATGCCCTTATGCTGAAAAGCAGGATTCTGGGCGAAAATCCATGTAATGTAGATAAGCTCATACATAAAATCAAGCAGTTTGGCGGACCTTCCAGGCAGGGAGGCGGCGTGTCCGGAATCGAAATTGCCTTATGGGACCTGGCCGGAAAAGCCTGGGGGGTTCCGGTATACCAGCTTCTGGGCGGAAAATACAGGGACAGAATACGGGTTTACTGCGATACGGACGCCGACGGCAGGGACAACAGTGGCTATGCCATGGGTCTGGCCTTGAAAAAGAGAATGGAGATGGGTTTCACCTTTTTAAAGATGGACCTAGGAATTGGTCTTCTGCTGGAGGAGCCGGGAGCATTGAACGCACCTCTGGGATTTCTGGAAGAAATGAGGGAGTACGCGCCCCACATCCTTAATGTCCAGGGGGGCTCGGTGACGGCGGAGATGGTAAAGAAACAGAAAAGCTACGATATTGTCAATACGGCTCATCCCTTTACAGGAATCCACATTACGGAGAAGGGTCTGGATATTCTGGAGCAGTACGTGCGGGAAGTGCGGGAGGTCATCGGTTATGAGGTTCCCCTGGCCATCGACCATTTTGGGCATGTCTGCGTGGAGGATTGTATCCGCTTTGCCCGCCGCATGGAAAAATATAATCTTGCCTGGATGGAGGATATGATTCCATGGATCTATCCGGATCAGTATGTGCGTCTTAGAAATGCCACCACGGTGCCGGTGTGTACCGGCGAGGATATCTATCTGAAGGAAGGCTTTCAGACGCTGATAGAGAAGGGTGGCGTATCCATTATCCATCCGGATATTCTGACCTGCGGCGGAGCATTAGAGCTTAAAAAAATTGCGGATATGGCGGATGAGAAGGGGGTTGCGGTGGCCATCCATATGGCGGAAAGCCCTGTGGCATGTATGGCGGCCGTCCATGTGGCGGCAGCCATGCACAACGTATTGGCCATGGAGCTGCATTCCGTAGATATTCCCTGGTGGCAGGACATTGCCATTGGGCTGCCAAGGCCTCTGGTACAGGATGGGTTTATTGCGGTTCCCAGCGGGCCGGGACTGGGTATCGAAGGGCTCAATGATGAGGTAATCCGGCAGCACCTGAATCCGGAGATTCCGGGACTATGGGAACCGACGGAGGAATGGGACCGGGAATTTGCCAATGACAGGATATGGAGCTGAATGGAGGTTTTACAGTATGGAATTTAATAACAGAGAAGACATCATCGCAATCACACCTTTGTGGAAGGGGGAACGTTTCCCGGACGGGCGGCCCAAAGTGGCTGACAAGTATCTGGATGCGCTTTCGCACATGACATTGGAGGAGGTATGGAAGCCGATTTTTGTCCAGGGGTATGAAAGTCAGTTTATTGCCATGAAATCCCTACACCCGGAATTTAAGGAAGACGGCTCCTTGAACCGGAAGCTGGTGGGCAGAGCGGTGACGGCGGCGTATGCGCCCACACGTCCGGATTACTATCAGGCTTCCTGTGGCATTGCGGCCAGTCAGGGCTATTTGGGAACACCCAATCAATGGGTTATCGATAAGCTTACCCAGCGGGATGTTCTGGTAGTGGATATGTTTGACAAGATATATAAGGGAACTTTTGTGGGAGGAAATCTTACAACGGCTATCCGGACAAAGACAGGGACCGGAGGGGCGGTAGTCTGGGGCGGTATCCGGGATGTGGAGCAGATGAAGAAGGTGCGGGACGTACAGGTTTATTACCGGGGAATCGACCCGACGCCCATTCGTGATTTTGCGCTTCTGGGGATCAATACGCCCGTCCGTCTGGGCACCGGCCGGGAGGCGGCCATCTGCCTGCCGGGAGACGTGGTTTATGGCTGCAGCGGCGGCGTGCTTTTTATTCCGCCCCATCTGGTGCAGGAGGTTGTGGAAGGCGGGAGCAAAACCCAGATCAAGGATATTTTTGGATTTAAAATGATTACGGAGAACCGTTTTACCACGGCCCAGATTGATAAGAATACATGGTCGGAGGAAATGCTGGACCTGCTGCTGGAGTTTATCCGGACGGCTCCGGAGGGAGAGCCTTACCGGGACCTGGACTGGAGCCGGGAATATGATCTTGCACGCAATGGGGATCCTAACGAT
>CALWLN010000116.1 GCA_944381535.1 uncultured Lachnospiraceae bacterium | reverse complement strand
TCCTGGATGATGGGCAGGGCCGTTGTGATGGAAATGGCGTAACCCATGCCCTCCACCTCGGTGGAGCTGTATTTTGCGGAGTTGATCCCAACCACCTCACCGTTCATATTCAGCAGCGCGCCGCCGCTGTTACCGGGGTTGATGGCAGCGTCCGTCTGGATCATGATAGCGTCGCTGCTGTCAATCTGCCGGTTCAGGGCGCTGACAATGCCGGTGGTAACGGACTGTCCATAGCCCAGAGCGTTTCCGATGGCAACGACCTGTTCTCCTACCACAAGGCTATCCGAATCTCCAAGTTCCGCAGCCTTGATCTCGCTCATGGTCTCCTCCGGGATATCGGATAATTTTACGGCGATGACAGCAAGGTCATTGTCGGAATCGGTCCCCTTGATGACCGCTTCACAGACCTGATTATCCACAAAGCATACCGACAGCGTCTCGGCGTCCTCCACCACATGGTTATTGGTGACGATCAGAAGTTCGCTGTCATTTTCACTTAGAATAATACCGGAACCGCTGCTTTCCACCTCCTGCTGTGTGCTTTGTCCTCTGCCGAACATTCCAAAGTAGCTTTCCACTTCCTCCACGGACGTGCTTGTAATGGACACCATGGCAGGCATTACACTCTGGGCGATATCGCTGACGTCCAGGGACTGGCTGGTGCTGTCGCCATCACTTGTGGCGGCTACGGTCTGGAGGGCCGCCGTTGTCTCCTGCTGGCTTGCGGTAGAAGCTGTCTCTGCGGAATCTCCCTCAAAGAGGTAATCAACGCCCTGGAATGCCAGGGAAGCGCTTCCTCCAAACAGCGCTCCGCATAACACGAAGGCGCAGGCCTTCTTTAACATTTTTCTTCCGGTTTTCTTTTTCCTGGGAGCAGCCATCCCATTTTGATTGGAAACCTCGTTCTCATTATTCTGATACCAGTTATTCATTGTGACTCCTCCTTTATATTGATGTCATTGGTTGTTTCTTTTTATGCCTTTATTGTAGGTTTGGAGGCTAAAGTCACACTAAAGAATCCTTGTATTTTTTGTGAACTTCCGCAAAAAAGCTGTTTTGTCATAAAATTTTCACAAATTATTCGCTGTCGTCCGTTGTAGTGCTGTCATCCGTTGCGGCGTTCTCATCCGCCGAGCTTACAGTGATAGAGGTGATAATCGGCTGCGCGTCGTCGGCAATGAGGCCGTTATCGTCAATGGGCTCGGCGCTCTCACAAATTGCGTCCACAATATCCATCCCGTCCGTCACATATCCGAACACGGCGTACTGGCCGTCGAGATAAGTGCTGTCCTCCTGGACAATGAAGAACTGGGAGCTGGCGCTGTTATAATCCTCGGAGCGGGCCATGGAGACAGCGCCTCTGGTGTGGGAGAGATTGTTTTCAAACCCGTTATCCGAAAATTCTCCCGTTATGGTGGTATCCGAACCGCCGGTCCCGTCCCCGTTGGGGTCGCCGCCCTGCATCATGAAGCCCTCCATGATCCGGTGGAAGGTAAGCCCGTCATAAAATCCCGATTCCGCCAGGCTGACAAAATTTTCAACGGTCTCGGGTGCCGCATTTCCGTCCAGGGCAACCGTGATGGTGCCGTAGTCTTGAATCTCAATGTCCGCATAGTAGGTGGCTTCGATGTCCGCCTCCGTCTCCCCGGAAGTGTCATCCGTGGTCTCTGCCTCGTCCTCTGTCGCAGTCTCATCGACAGTCTCTGACTTGGGCGCAGTCTCGCCGGTAAGCCATACCACAAGAACGATGGCGATAATGCAAACCAGAAAAACGGCGGCTCCGGCCACAGAGAAAATGCGGATTCGTTTTTTCTTAGCCATCTCCTGAATGGGGGCGCAGACATCCCGGATGTTCATGTCAGCCGTTCTGTCCACGGATTTTATTGTGGTCGTGTTGGCGGCTTCACTGAAAAGCTTCTTATGAAATTCCTCCACCGTCATGGACATATCTTTGCCCAGCTTCTCCCCGGCCAACTCCGTGATGCGCCGGATATTTGCCTCCTCCGCCTCCAGGGCGCTCTCCACCATCTTCACGTTCAAACCGAACATCTTTGCGATTTCCTCATTGGAAAATTCCGCAACCGTATGCAGCACATAGATAAAACGATGAAGGTCAGGGAGATTGGAAAGGATGATACCGTATGCCTCGCCCTCAAAATCCATTTTCTCCATCCTGTAGTCAGCGGACGCAAAATTAAAATTGGCCGGTATCCGAAACGCCTTACTGTTTTTCTTTCCCACCCTGTTTTTACAGAGGGAAGCTGCCTTGTGTATGAGCAGATTCGTAAACTCTTCCTCCGTCGGAACCCTGCCGGCAATCAGCTCCCCCCAGCTTTTTTTAAACACATAGACCATAGCGTTGTCCGCAGCGTTATCGTCTAAAAGAAGCGCCCGGCACAAAAAAAGAACCCGCGATTTGTTACTGTTGTACAGAGCAGTCATGGCCTCCTGGGAGCCTTTTTTTGCCTTTTGGATCAGATTCTGCATGGTTTCTCGTGACCTCTCTTTCTGTCAGTTTTCTTTAGTATATAGTATCCGGCTAAAGACAGACTAAAGAGGAGTTCTTTTCTTGTTACTGTGACACAAATACATAAGCCGCAGGCAAAAACGCCTGCGGCTTATTTCATTCTGATGCTTATTTTTATACGTCCGTGTCGCTGCTGTCATTCTGCATCAGAAGGATTACCTGCTGAACGCCGCTATCATCTGTCGTAATGGCAATCATATCACCCTCCACAATATCCTCTGAGGTGGCGGACACCAGTGCTCCGTCAGAAATGTAATAATATTCCACATCAGATTCAAGTGTCACGGTATCTGAACTGCCGGTTGCCGTGAGCGTTGATGTATCCAACGTAGCATAATCCTCCACCACACTGTCGGCCTCATATACGTCCAGAGATATGGACAAAGTGGAAATGGAAGTCACTTCACCAATAACATCCTCCTCATCAGAACTGCCGGAGCTGTACGTGCTGTCTGAATCATCCGTACTGTCGCTGCTATCCGTGCTGTCCGTACTGCCGCCACTGTCTGTGCTATCCGTACTGTCCGAACTTCCACAGCCTGCCAGAAGCCCTATGGACAACATCAACATCATTGCAATGGATAAGAAACGAAGTTTTGTTTTCATAGTATGCACCTCCAAGTCTGTTTCTTCGTTATGTTATGTTAACAACTTACAGGCTCATTATAGGGGTACCGGCTAAAGGCAGACTAAATTATTCTGTGAACGATTTATGAAACTTTACTGGTTTAATACAATACTGTTGACTGCTTCCACCAGATCCACCACAAGGGAACGGCTCACCAGAGATACCGGTTCTCCGTCCACCACGGCAATACAGTTAGTGCCGTCGTAGCGATACAACTGAATCTGAACCTCCGGGAAGTTCTCATTATCCAGATAGAGAACCAAGCTGATTTCTTCTACATCTGTGGGTTCCTCTTCCGTAAAGCTGCTGGCCGTCAGACTCTGAATCGCGGACTGAAGGGTTGCGATATCAAGCTCCTCCTCCTGGTAAAGCCAGATACGCTCGTCGTCCTCCTCCTCTCCCCCCTGGGTGGTGATGGTGTATTCGCTGTCCTCCAGGGTGATGTCAATCTGGGTCACATCCGCAAAGTCCCCGGTAAATACATCCAGGTGGCGCAGATCGTCATAAGACGCCGCCATCAGGCTCTCGTACTCGCTGGAAGTGATCTGATACACGATCTGGGATTCTCCCACTCTGGCGTAAGCTGTGATTTCTTCCTCCTCCGTATCCGTTTCGGCGGCAGTATCACTCTCTGTAGAAGTATCGCTTTCGGTGGAAGCGTCCTCTGCGCTCCCGGCAGCCTCCTCAGCGGCCGCAAGTTCTTCCGGGTCCCGGCTGACATACAGCACAAAGGTATCCGAAACTTCTTCCTCCCCACCCTCCTCGTTGGTGTTGGTATAGGAGTAATTCACGGTGACAGACAACTCCGGGTCATCCAGACCATAGGAGGCCAGTTCGTCCTCCGTGGCATTGTAGGTCACATATTCGCTTAAACCAAGACTGCTGATGCTGCTCAAGTAGCTGTCCACCCGCTCCGTGTCCAGGGGTTTATTTTCCCCGTCCCGCTCTGTGAAATACACGTCGTCGGCACAATAGGTATCCGTGGTGTTTTCTTCCTCGTAAGCGACACTGTACTCCTGGCTGCCCGCAAACTGAATGCCTGTAACAGTCTCAAAATCCGGCACCTCGTCATTGTCGATCATATCGCTGAGCACTGCGCTGTAATATTCCGCCGGGTCGTCCTCCACCAGATAAACGTTGCCATCCCCGATGGAGACATACCGCTGCTCGTCCAGAGTGCTGTAATCGCCCACCTGAATCTCATAGTCGGTATCCTCCGTGGAAAAATTGATGGTGCATATGGGGTCATCCAGACCATACTGTCCATAATCCTCCACATTTTCAATGATAAAGGCGGCGCCAAAGGACGCAAACGGCGCAAGAAGCTCATTTATTTTATCCTCGTCCACCGGAAATGCCTCATCATCGTCATAGAGCCAGTTGTCGTCCTTGTGGAAGGCCAGGGAAGTCTCTGTCCCCGCCTCCTCATCCGTGTAATCCCAGGACAGGGTCTCCACGGCGCTGCTGTCTACCTCCAGGATGATCTCATTGCTGTTGCTGATCTCTTCCCTTCTTTCTTCTATCCGCATTACGGCAAAGGTTGCGATACAGAAGACCACCAGAATCCCCAGCAGCACATAAATTCTTTTAAACCGTTTCATTTTGCTTCCTCCTTCTTATCACGATCACACAGATGCCGATTCCCAGGTACAGAAGCGGAATGACTCCGATCATAAGGGTCTGTAATGTGGACGAAGCGGCTTCGCTGATGGTCAGATAATTGTAATTTAAGGACTTGCTGCGGATTGCCATGGCCTCCCGCTCACCGATCAGAGAAGATACGGCGTTCATGGCCATATCCACATTGGCTCCGGAGGAGTAGGCATTATACATATCTTCCAGGAAGGCGGAGGAGCTGAACCATATCATCTGTCCGCCGCCGTCGGTGTCAACCACAACGCCCAGAGAGAACGGACCGTCAATGTCGCCCTCCTCTTTATCGTAAGTTTGAAAATCATAGCCGGCAATCTTGCTGATGGCAGAGTCGGAGGTGGTAAACAGACTTGTCACCGTTCCATCGCCGGTATCGTCCCCTATGGTAAGCCCTGTGGCGATTGGCATAAATACAGAATAATTTTCCTCAATCAACGGGTCCGTAATGTCGTGGCTGGTCATATCCGGCCTCAGCACCCAGGGGGCCTGTAGGGCGTAATGCTCCCGGTCCGTGTCCACAACGATACCCTCGTTGGCCTCCACGCCGTAGTTCGACAACAGACCGTACAGGTTGGTGAGGCTTCCTTCCTCGATGGGTCCGGCCATAACCAGAAGCTTACCGCCGGCGCTTATGTATTCCGCCAGCATATCACGCTCTTCCTCGGAAATATCACTGGAGGGCGAGTAGATCAGCACAAAGTCTGCCTCCTCAGGTATCTCGTCCACGGTCAGCAGCGAGAGGGTGTTCACCTCGATATTGTCCTTTTCAATCTGGTCGCTGAAGGTGGATGGAAGCTCTGCTTCTCCGTGTCCCTCCACCACATACATCTGAGGCAGGTCCTCGGTGGTGACATAGTCGATGGCAGAGGTGATCGCGCCCTCCCCGTCGAAGGAGTAGGACGTGTAGGTGTAGGAATACATATCCGCCTCCGTCACGTAAATATCACCTTCATAGCTGATGTAACGGCTCCGGTCCCCGCACTCCACCACCAGGCTGTTGTTGGTAACCTCCTCGTCCGTATACTGCTGGGCAAAGGTGGGATACACATCCGGATTCCGCTTCACCACCTCGATATGGTCCGACAGGCTTTCGTATCTGTCCAATAGGTTCTCAATGATGTCATCCTCCTCGCCGGCCTGCACGATCCAGTAAATGGTCACATCTTCCTCCAGGGCATTTACCACCACTTTGGTATTGCTGGTGACGGAATAAAGCTTCGTGGAGCTCATGTCATAGTTTGTAAGCGTCGTAGGAAGCGCGGAAACAAAAATATTGACTACGATCAGAATGGCAAGCACCACGGCGGTGATCACCAGCGAATAGGCGCCTCCCCGTAAGGCGATACGGTTCTGCTGGGGCTTTTTCCGCAATTTTGGCAAATTCTTGTTTTTCATCAGTTATACCTCCTTTTTTCCATAGACTGTACGGACAGGAATAAGAAGAAGGCGATGACGGTCAGATAGTAAACGATGGCCGTCATGTCAAACACGCCGTTTACAAACACATAAAACCGTTCAAACAGGGACAACTGCGTCATAATATTGGGAAGCAGTCCCTCAAATACCGTCGAGTCATAGAGATACAGCGCAATGAGCACCGCAACAAGCACAATACCGATTCCGTACCCCAGAGTTTTATTTTTCGTCAGATAACCGATCAGCGCCGCAAGGGCCACAAGGATGACGCACAGAGCCACCAGGGAACCAAAGGCCGTGGCGGAAACATGCTCCGACAACGTAACGCTGTAATAGTTAAACAAAATGACCGCAACGCCGATACCTGCCGCAAAGCCCTGATTGTCAGTCAGAGACGAGATAAAGATACCCAGGGCGATCAAAGCGGCTCCCATAATGAAAAATGCCAGGATCGACCCGTAGGAGGTGGGCAGATACACGTCCCCGAACTGGGCAAAAATCAGAGGATACAAACTGATAACACACAGCGGTATCAGATAAACCACCAAAAGGGCCAGAAACTTTCCTATCACAACCTGGGTGGTGGTGATGGGAAGGGAATACAGAAGCTGGTCTGTCTTCTGCTTCCGCTCCTCCGCGATGACCCGCATGGTTAAAATGGGCACGATCACCACGAACACAAGACATCCGAAGCTTAAAACATATTCAAAATTGCTGAAGGCGGACTGTATATTGTATATCATGGCTCCGATCCCCACGAAGACAAGGAGAAACGCTCCGAACACATAGGCTGTCAGTGAACGGAAATAAAGTCTCAATTCATGTTTTAATACTGCTATCATTTTTTCTTCGCCTCACTCTCTGTCAGTTCGATAAAGACATCCTCCAGGCTGGCGTTCTTAAGGCTCATCTCCAGCAACGCCCTTCCCTTGCGGGCATAGGCAAAAAATACGGCCCTGGAAACGGTATGGATATCCTTTTCGTCGGTTTTGATGTTGGCCACCACATATTCCCTGCTATCGTCAATATCCACAGAGGTAATGTGCGGAACGGTTGCCAGAAGTTCTCTGGTCTCCTTGGCCGTTCCCTCGGCGGTGATGGCAATCTCATTCCGGGTCTTCATGCGTTTTTCCAGATTGTTCGGCTCGTCAAAGGCGATGAGCTTTCCCTTGGCGATGATCAGAATCTGGTCACAGATGGCCTGCACCTCCGACAGAATATGAGAACTTAAAATAACCGTGTGGGTCTGACCCAGTTCTTTGATCAGATCCCGAATCTCAATGATCTGAAGGGGATCTAAACCCACCGTAGGCTCATCCAGAATGATAACCTTGGGATTTCCCAGAAGCGCCTGGGCGATTCCCACCCTCTGCCGATAGCCTTTGGAAAGAGCCGAGATCCGGCGGTTCCTCATCTCATGAATTTTGGTCTGATTTACGACCTCCTCAATCTGCCGCTTCAGCTCCGCGCCCTTAAGTCCCTTGGCTTCCCCTACAAACCGCAGGTACTCCACAGGCGTCTCGCTCATATACAACGGCGGCTGCTCCGGCAGATAACCGATCAGCTTTTTCGCCTTATCGGGCTCCTCGAAAATATCATGACCGTCTATTTTCACCGTTCCCGCCGTGGCGGACAGACAGCCGGTCATAATATTCATTGTGGTGGATTTTCCGGCGCCATTGGGTCCGAGAAACCCATAGACATGACCTTCGTTAATCTCAAAGGAAAGGTCGTTGACGGCCATAAAATCACCATAACATTTTGTCAAATGCTCAACCGATATCATAGCGTTCGTTCCTCCTTATAACTTAATCTGTATAAGTATAAAGGTGGGGGCTAAAGGCAGGCTAAAGAAAGCTATGAATTTTCTGTGAAAAAAGGACGAACCCTCCTGTCATGGAGTGTCGCCCTTTTCTATGATCTGAAGAAGAAAATTTATTTCAGTACCACCCTAAAACCGATACGTCCGGCGCTTACTTTGTAGGCAAAAATCTCGCCCCGGTGCTTCTGGACCACCGCCTTGGCAATAGACAGACCAATACCGAAGCTTCCGGTGAAGGTCCGGGACTTATCGGCCCGGTAGAAGCGGTCAAAGAGCCTGTCAAGTTCCAGACTGTCCGCGTCCGCGAAGGAATTCTCCACGCAGATGACAGGATGGCGCTTTAAAGTAAGGGACAGATTGATCGTGCCCCCGCTGTCACAGTATTTAATGGCGTTGTCCAGCAATATGGACACCACTCGGCGGATACCGGCTTCATTGCCGCAATAAGAAACATCCTCCCGCACCGAAGAAATAAGCGGCGTACCCTTTCCTTCCGCCAACACCTCAAATTCCGACACCGTATCCTGTACCGTGTCGCTCAGAGAAAAGGTATGAAATTCCATCTCCGCCTGGTCCTCGTCCATCCTCGACAGCGTTACAAGCTGCTTTACCAGGGCGCTCATCCGCTCTCCCTCTGCCCGGATATCCTCCAGCCACTCATTCTTTCCCACCTCGGCCTCCGCAATATCCAGATTCGTTAAAATCAGCGTCAACGGCGTTTTCAGCTCATGGTTGGCGTCAGTGATAAACTGCTTCTGCTTTTCGTAGCTCTCCGCGATGGGCTTCACCGCTTTCTTTGAGAAAATGAGTATCAGCACCAGAATGACAATAAGACTTCCGAGCATGACAGTCCCCGCCGTAAACAGCTGGACCCTGGACACGGAGCGGTTCATGCTGCCGTCCACAAACACCACGGCCTGCCCCCGGCTGGTTTCATAAATCTTATACCGGTATCCATCCATCCAGCCTCTCTGGCGGTTTCTTTCCAACGCCTTTCGGGCATACTCATGGGCGGTTTCCTCTGTGATGGAGGAGATAAACTCGATATCCTCCGACACGATCTCCCCCGCACCGTTAAAGCGAACGGTAAAAAACCGGGTGCTGAAACGGGTCTCTTCCGTAAAAAAATCAAAAAAACGGTCCGCCCCCGGCGGAAAGGGATTTTCCTCGTCAAAGGCCGGGAATATCCCATCATGGGTGGAAATTCGGTCCGTCAGCATATCCATGGCCTGATTGAGTCGGTTTGTGCTGACCACACAGATGATGATAAAAATCAGTCCGAACACACCTATCACCGTCAGGCCGCAGATCCAGATCAGCTTTTTCCTCAGACTGTAAATCATACCCCTTCCTCCAGAATATACCCGGCGCTGCGGACAAAGCGGATTTTGACGGGCGCCCCAATGGCCTCCAGCTTTTTACGCAGATTGGAGATATGCACCCATACCACGCTGGTATCCACACCGGTTTCCCATCCCCATATTTTGGTGATAAACTGCTCTGTGGTGACAATGATGTGGGGATTTTGCATGAGCATTTCCATCACCTGGAATTCCTTGCCACTAAGATTCTGGATACGCCCTCCATAGGACAGTTCATAGGTGGAACAGTTTAACACCATATCGTTGAAGGTAAGCAGCTCCGGCGTGTAAGTATCCCTGCGCCTGAGCATGGCTCTTAAGCGGGCCAACAGCTCCGAGGCAGCAAAGGGCTTGGGCAGATAATCGTCCGCGCCGGCATCCAACCCCTCCACCCGCTGCTCCACCTCAGTTCTCGCGGTCAGAAACAGGGCCGGAGTGGTAATACACTGCTCCCGCAGCCGTTTGAGCACCTGTATGCCGTCCAGGCCCGGCATCATAATGTCCAGCACCAGCCCATCGTACCCCCCGGTCTCTGCATAGCTTAATGCATCCGTTCCGTTTGTTACGCCGTCTGCCGAAAACTTGTTGATCTCCAGGATGTGTAAGAGGGACTTCAATAATCTTGGGTCGTCTTCCGCTACTAAAATACGCATGGTTCTCCTCCTCCTATTGTCGAATATTGTAGCAGTGCCGCCTTAAGGCACGCTAAAGATTGCAGTAGGAACTTTATAATCTGTTATTATAGGAACCGCTTCGCAAACCCTATAATCATGTATTATACCAAATTTCAGGAAAAGTTTGAATTGGCGAAAGAGTAATTTACTGTTTTTTAATGCCCACTTTACTGGTGATTTACATTTTTTACGCTTCCCGACGGTCTTTATCCGCATTTACAAAGGATTCTCCGTCGCCCTATTTTTCCTGCGCTCCCGTAAATGAGGCAATTCTGACGTTTCCCTTGCGCAGCCTCCTGTTTCCGGATAAAATTTTACTTTCCTTTTACCCAAGTATGCTTGTAGCTTCTATATTTCTTTAATAAAATCTAACAGTATCCAGCCTGCGATTATTGATGTGCCAGATTGAGGAGGGCAGATGATGGAACAGACTATCATATATGAGCAAAATGCTGCACAGGCATTGTTTTCATTTTTAGAAAAAAGGAACTCCAAAAAATTTCTTCTGGTATGCGACAGCGCTTTTCCTTTTTTAAAGCTTTCCGAAGAATTTGAAAAAAGCCCGGTTCCTTATACCACTTTCCTTCAGTTTTCCCCAAATCCTCTGTACGAGGACATCCGCATGGGGGCGAAGGTGTTCCGGGACCGGGGCTGTGATACCATTGTGGCGGTGGGCGGCGAAAGCGCCATGGACGCAGCCAGACGCATCAAGCTGTTTTGCTCCGGGACGTCCACCCGAATTTATCGGAAGCAGGAACAGGCGGAGAATCCCATTCCCTTTGTGGCGGTTCCTGCTACCTATGAGGTCGAAAGCGCCTGACTGCCTGCTGCCGGAAAATAGTCACCTGCAAGTGCCCAAAAGACGTCCTTCTCCTTCGGCGCATCCGGATACCGGCTGGTCTCAAGCCCGCCAAAGCAGTCGGGCAGATCAGTAAAGCCGCGCTGCCGGACAACGTCGAAAACAATAAACCCGCAATGATATCAATCGCTATCCCCGTCCCATTCATCTAACATCCCCCTTAACTGCGCAATTACAAAGCCCTTGTCCGACAACTTTTCGGATTATAATTCTGATTGTCCGTTTTCGGATAAAAGGAGGTGCACATGAAAACAAAAATTACAGACCAGCTTGCAGCCTTTAACCGGCTCTCCAAAGAGATGGATGAAACCTACCATCTGTACGCAAAGAAGCAGGAGATTTCCGACACCACCTTATGGCTGCTGTATTCCCTTTATGAAAGCAACGCCCCCTTCACACAGAGAGAGCTTTGCTCCGCATGGCACTATCCGCCCCAGACCATCAACTCGTCCCTGAAAAATCTGGAAAGACAGGGCGTAATAGAGTTAGCGTCCACTTCGGAAAACAAGAAAAACAAACTGATTCTTCTGACGGAGAAGGGCCGGGAGCTTGCGCGGAAAATCATTTTTCCCCTGGTCCATGCGGAAGAAAAAGCCTTCCAGGGAATGGAGCCGGAGGAAAAGGAGCTTTTACTGTCGCTCCTACAAAAATACGTGAAGCTTTTACAGCGCGAGATAAGCTGAATTCAAGATCATCATTGGAGGACTTAGAGGAGGAATTACGATATGAATTCAACTGTGTTATTTTCAAAAACGCCGCCCTTGAAGCTGTTCTTTCTGGCTTCGATTCCGGGAGCCATCAGCATGCTGGCTTCGGCGTTGTACCAGACCATTGACGGGGTCTTTGTGGGGCAGTATTTAAAAGCTACAGCCTTTGCCGCACTCAATCTGGCCATGCCCTTTGTCATTATCAATTTTTCACTGGCGGACCTGATCGGCGTGGGTTCTTCCGTTCCCATATCGGTCAGCCTGGGGCGGAATGAGCGAAAGGAAGCGAACAATATTTTCACCTGTGCCTGTCTGATGATCATCGGAGCGGGTGTCGTGGTGGGCGGAATCATGTACGCAATAGCCCCCCTGCTGATCCAGCTGATGGGGGCGGAAGGGGAGTTCGCCGCGCTGGCCGTGCAATACTTAAGGGTGTATGCCCTGTGCTCCCCCTTCACAACGATTACCTTTGCCCTGGATAATTTTCTGCGTATCAGCGGATTTATCCGCGGAAGTATGACCATGAATATTTTAATGTCCGCTTTAAGCGCCGGACTGGAATTTCTGTTCCTGGGAGTATTGGGATGGGGAATCTGGGCAGCCGCTTTGGCTACCTGCTCCGGCATGTTCATCTGCGTCCTTATTTTCTTCGTTCCCTTTTTCCGGGGTAAGGCAACGCTCCGGTTTTGCCGGCCGCGATTTACCGGAAAAATGATACGGCAGATTATTGCCTGTGGAACTCCAAACTTTTTAAATAACATTGCCGGCAGGATTACTTCTATTATAATGAACGCCATACTGGTGCGCTTAGGCGGAGAGAACGCCGTATCCGTATACGGCATTTTGATGTTCGCGGAGGGCTTCGTCCAGCCGCTTTTGTACGGCATGTGCGATTCCCTGCAGCCGGCTGTGGGCTATAACTGGGGCGCGCGGAAATTTTCCAGGGTGCGGGCCATTGAAAAATGCTGTTTCATTGCAAGCGGAATTGTTTCTCTGCTGGCTGTGGTTGTCATTGCCCTATTACCGGCACAGATCACCCGGCTGTTTGTGGCTGATGTGAGCCCGGAGGTTCTGAGCATGTCCGTCCTTGCCCTGCAACTTTTCAGCCTCACGTATATTACACGGTGGTTTTCCTTTGCCACCCAGAGTTATATGCTGGCCATCGAAAAGCCACTGCCCGCCTCCATTATTTCCGTATCCACGGCGCTGATCTTCCCGGTGATTCTGGTAGCGGCACTGTGGCCCCTGGGACTGACGGGAATCTGGCTGAATTTTGCGGTAACTTCCGCTCTGGCCGCCATTATGTCATTCATTATTCTCAAGAAACTGCGCCACGAACTGCGCAAACCGGATGTAGCGGAATAACAGCGTTTAAAAACAGGAGGGAAATCATGAACATTATTACGATCAGTCGTGAATTTGGAAGCGGCGGCCGTGAGGTGGGCAAGCGGCTGGCCGACGTACTTGGGTATGCGTACTATGACAGAGAGATTGAAACAGAAATCGCAAAACGGATGCATATGGACGTGGGGTATGTGGCAAAGGCCATGGAGCAGGGAATGACCCGAAATATTCCCCTGCATTTTGGAAGGACCCTTGCAAGCTACCCAATGCTCAAGCAGCAGGTGGATATTCTGGTGGAAAAGCAGCGCATGCTGAAGGAAGTTGCCGCTGCCTCCGACTGTGTCATCGTGGGCCGGGCGGCGGATGTGATCTTAGAGGAATACAAGCCCTTCAAGGTTTTTGTCTACGCCGACATGGCATACAAGCTGAAGCGCTGCCAGGGATACGCGGAGATGGGAGAAAATCTGACACCCCGTGAAATGGAGAAGGCAATCAAAAAAATTGACGCCGGACGTTCCCAGTATCACGCCATGTTCCTGGACATCGAATGGGGCAGGAAAGAGTTTTATCACCTCTGCGTAAATACCTCGGGGATGGAAATCAAAAAAATCGTCCCTCATATCGCCGACTATGCCAGGGATTGGTTTGAGGGCTCCCGCAGATAGCGGATGATATTTTATTCTATAATAGTAAAGTTTTGGGGTCCCTTCCTAACGGAAGGAACCCCAAAATGGTTCTTACTTACTTATAGAGGCGACAACCAGATTTGAACTGGTGATCAGGGTGTTGCAGACCCATGCCTTACCACTTGGCTATGTCGCCATATTGTGAGCACTTAAAGTACCAGTGACTCCTACGGGAATCGAACCCGTGTTACCGCCGTGAAAGGGCGATGTCTTAACCGCTTGACCAAGGAGCCGGACATGTGGCCAACTTCTTTCAACGGTGACCGTAAGTAATAATACCATACTCCCGGCTCCTTTGCAAGCGTTTTTTTTAATTTTAAAGATTTATATTTTCTCAGTGAAGTGAAAAGTTAACTTCCACTCCCAAGGGGAGCAAGTGGAAATTAGTCTTTCCCCTACTTCCACTTGAAATCAAGTGGCACTTTGTCTTACACTTTCTTTGTCAGCAGATGCCTTCCAGACTGGAGGTAACACTATGGAAAATACAAACGCATATTCTCACCTGACACTGGAAGAACGACGCATCATCCTCAAAGGCATCACCAATGGTTCCACCAAGACTGCCATTGCGCGGACGATCGGCAAGGACAAGTCTACCATCGGCAAGGAAATAAAGGCCCATCGGGTCCTGGTAAAGAAATGCCCTATGCCTCTGGAATGTTCCGCTTACAGAAAATGCGTCTTTGACAGACAGTGCGCGCCCGACTGCCCGGATTACAAACCCTTCCGGTGCCCACGGCGTGACCGCTCCCCAGGTGCCTGCAACGGCTGCCCGATCCGCGGCAAATGCCGTTTCGACAAGTATGATTACAATCCCGAAAAAGCGCAGGCTGTCTACCAGGAGACGCTGTCAGACTCCAGGGCCGGGGTCAACCTGACCTCCTCGGAGGCGAAAGCCATGGCAGACGTTATCGGCCCGCTCCTCAGGCAGGGTCTTTCCCCCTACCAGATCCTCCTGGCACACCCAGAGCTTGATGTCTGTGAAAAGACCATCTATAACTACATTGAGTCCGGCGTGTTCCACGAGGTGGCTGGCATAACTGCCATGGACCTGCGCAGGCAGGTCTCCAGGAAACTCCCAAAGTCTAAGGCTGTCTCCTATAAGAAACGGCAGGACAGGCGCTACCTGCAGGGCCGTACCTACAAGGACTACAGCGCCTATCTTGCCGAAAACCCGGATGTCTTCGTCACCCAGATGGACACCGTCTATAATGACGAAGCACATGGCCCTTTCATCCAGACTTTCAAGTTTGTGAAAGCCGGCCTGCTCTTTGCGCTCTTACAGGAAGAGAAGACCTCCTCTGCCATGCTCTCTGGCATCAATCTCCTGGAGGAACTCCTCGGCTCCCAGCTTTTCCGTAAGTACGCGCACGTCCTGCTCACGGACCGTGGCAGTGAGTTCAGCGCCGCGCAGGCCATGGAGACTGCCGCGGACGGTTCCCGCCGCGCCAGGGTGTTCTTCTGTGACCCTATGCAGTCCGGACAGAAAGGGACGCTGGAGAACAATCATGTCGAGCTGCGCTACATCCTCCCCAAGCAGACGGACCTGCGGGGGCTCGGGCTGGTTGACCAGGATGCCCTCAACCTTGTGCTGAGCCATGTGAATTCCGCGCCCGTGCAATCCCTGGGTGGAAAATGCCCTCTGGAATTGACCGCGTTCCTTTATCCGGATCTTTATGAGAAGCTCCTGGCATTCGGCATCCGCAAGATTGAGAGCGACAGCGTTATACTGAAGCCGTATCTTTTAAAGAACCGATAAACACAGAAAGACTTCAGGCATCTGCTGGGAAATACATCAAGCCCAACCCAAGTGGAAGTTAGTCCTGCACTCAAAAAAAGTGCCTAAATTCCGCATGATGATATTCGCCCAAAAACCAGCCTTTTTCCAACACTTCTCATCACATGCGTTATCGGCTGTAATAGTGATCTCCACTTTTACTTGGTGTTTCTCCTTGAAAACCTTTATTCTGTAACAGTAACTACAACTTTCCCGCCGGAGTCTTTGGGAGTGGAAGTTAACTTTTCACTTCACTTTTATATTTTCTCTTGTACTGGCACATTTTCTTCCATTGTGAAGAAATCTTCCAGCAGCAAATAATTTCTCATTAATAGCAGAGGGAAATGAGTACCGGCACAACGGCAGAGCAGATAATCCCGTTGAGCACAGAAAGGACCACTGTCTCCTCGTTGGTATAACGAATCATCATAGGCAGTGTGGTGTCCTCGCTGGTAGCTGCCGCCGGAGCAATACACGTATAGACATTAAAGTGTCGGGAAATATAAGGAATCATAAAGAAAGCTCCGATTTCCCGCATCAGATTGCTCAGGAAAGCGATACTTCCCAGTTCGGCTCCTGCCAAGTTCCCGATGGATACCCCCGCCAGACTGTACCAGCCCAGCCCTCCGGCAATCGAAACGGCCTGGTTGACAGGGTAATTCAGCAACAGTCCGCACAGGACGCCGCCGGCCAGCGACCCAATGATGATTCCGCCGGGAATCACCAGGATTTTCACATGGTACTGACGTATCTTGTCCCATATGCCTTTGTGAAGCCCCACACTGATGCCGACAGAAAACATCAGAAGGTAAAGAAGCCACTGCGTATGCGCGGTTAACGGATTCAGAAACCCGGCCAGCACCGGAACCGCTCCGCAGCCGATACCGAGAATCAGCGCTCCAAGGGCCAGAAATACCATAAAATCTCTTCCCTGCCCCTTTTCACATCTCCTGGACTCCCCCGGGCCTTCCTTTTTTTCTCCGGTTTCATCCATCAAATATCTGGTCAGTAAGTAAACAACTACAACCGACAAGATGGTTGGAAGCAAGAAAAACAGGAAGCTTTGAACGCCCAGAACCAGCAGCTCAGAAAAGAAACCGTCCCGCTGTCCCAAACCGACACCCATCGAAAATATCAGAAGCAGCGTACACAGAAGCTGCACCCGTTCATTTTTGGCCTTATGGCGAACAGGAAAAATGCGGCCCACGCCAAATCCTAAAATCATAAATCCAAGTGTTACCATCACTACCTCCAAAAACTGTAGGCTATGGTATCATATCCTTCTGAAAGTGTCAAGCCGTTTTCCGGATAATTCGGGATGTCATCACGCCACCTGAGTTTTGAAGTCTAGGATGAGAAAAATCCCAGCAATCCCTTGGCTTAACAGTGATAAGGAACTAAATCACTTATCAACTGTTAGCTGACGGTTTTCGGGTGCATACGAAACTCCCGTCTGATTCCTAACAGGAATTAGGCGGGA
>CALWLN010000115.1 GCA_944381535.1 uncultured Lachnospiraceae bacterium | reverse complement strand
TGATTGCGGAAGGCGGAACAACGATTCTGACGGAGGTACCGGAAATGTTCGGGGCGGAGACCCTGCTCATGAATCGCTGTGAGAACCGGGAACTTTTTGACAAAACCGTGGCGCTGATCAATGATTTTAAACAGTATTTTAAGGACAACCACCAGACAATCTATGAAAACCCGTCTCCTGGAAATAAGAAGGGTGGTATCTCCACCTTGGAGGATAAGTCCCTGGGCTGCACCCAGAAGGCGGGGAGCGCAGCGGTCAGAGGAGTGCTGGCTTATGGGCAGCCGGTGTCCGCCCGGGGGCTGAATCTTTTGAGCGCTCCGGGAAATGATCTGGTGGCCTCCACGGCCCTGGCGGCCAGCGGCGCCCACATGGTGTTGTTTACCACCGGGCGGGGAACGCCCTTTGCCTCCCCGGTGCCCACCGTCAAGATTTCCAGCAACAGCAGCCTGGCAAGAAGAAAGGGGAACTGGATTGATTTTGACGCGGGAGTGCTTTTGGAGGATGAGGAGATGGATACGGTTGCGGAGAGATTCTTTCAGTATGTCCTGGCGGTTGCCTCCGGGAGGAAGGCGCGCAGCGAGGAAGCGGGCTTTCATGATATGGCGATTTTTAAGCAGGGGGTGACGTTGTAGCTGGAACCGGGACAATTTTTTCTTGCATGTGCTCTGCCGGGGTGGTATAATTTTGACAGAGCATATTTTCTTTTTATCTATGACGGCAATTGATTCTATCTTATTTTTTACGGAAAATCTATGCTTGACAAACCCATGAACAACAAAGAAAGCAGGAGATTTCCGTGATAACCTCCTGCAAAATAAGGAGGACAAAGAATGGAATTAAAACCCGAGCGCAACTATAAGGACAGGCTCATCCGCATGCTTTTTATGGAGAAGAAGGAGAATCTCTTAAGCCTGTACAACGCCGTAAACGACACCCATTACACCAATGCGGAGGATTTGGTGGTCAACACCCTGGACAATGCCATTTACATGAACATGAAGAATGATATGTCCTTTATCTTCGATTTTTATCTGAATCTGTATGAGCACCAGGCGTCTTTAAACCCCAATATGCCCCTGCGAAAATTGCTATACCTATCCAGGCTCCTGCAGGTGCTGGTAAAGGAGAAGAACCTGTACGGCAGCAGGCTGGTGAAGATACCGACTCCCAGATTTGTGGTGTTCTATAATGGCGTGGAGGAGGCGTCGGAGCGGCAAGTGCTGCGGCTGTCGGAAGCTTTCGAGAAGCCCATGGAGGAGCCGGAGGTGGAACTTAGAGTAACGGTGTTAAATATCAATCCGGGGAACAACAGGGAGCTGTTGGAAAGCTGTCGTCTGTTGAAGGAGTATATGCTGTATGTGGAAAAAGTGCGAAGCTATGCCAGGAAGTTTCCCATCCGGGAGGCCGTGGACCGCGCGGTGACAGAGAGTATCCGGGAAGGAGTTCTGGCAGAATTCTTAAGTAAGAACAGGGCGGAGGCGATAGAAGTGAGTATATTTGAATATGATGAGGAAACCCATATGCGGCAGGTCCGTGAGGAAGGCTGGGAAGATGGCCTGGAAAAGGGCCGTACGGAGGGCGAGTGGACGAAGCTGATTTCTCTGGTGCAGAAGAAGCTTGTAAGAGGCCTTTCAGCCGACGCCATTGCCGATATGCTGGAGGAAGAAAAGCCGCTGATAGAGGAATTGATAGATTTCATCGAGAACAATCCGGGAAAGACAGCGCAGGAGTTAAGCAAGATGTATCTGCAAGGGCAGCCTGCGGCCAGGTAGGGTATGGCCTGGGAACCTTTCCGCGGAAAGCAATTGCCCAAAAAGACAAACAAATTCCCCTGATTTTGCATATGATGTAGAGAAAAAGCAAAATCAGGAGGAATTTTTTATATGGAATTATATATGATACAGTCACTGGAAACCCATTTATTTTTTGCGCGGATCATGAAGGAACACTCCCTGTTTCTGGAGGCTTCTTTCCCGGCCAAGGAGACCCGGTGGATACAGCGGGCAGGATTTTTCCGGGAGGAGTGGGAGGCTTTTCTGGCGGATGTGGTGAAGGCCAGCGACGGCAATGTGCGCCGTGAAGTGCTGGATTCCGGCGAGGTGGTGACGCCCTTTACCATGTTTGCGGAGCGAAAGACCGTGCAGTATACAGGAATTCCTATTAATTCTGAGATAACCATGGAGGAGGAACAGCTGAAAGGTCTTTCGGAGAGCGGAAGGCACTGTGAGATGGTGCGTCTGATTCGGGAATTTAATCACAAGGCCCTGCGGCTCCTTGGCGGGCTCATTCGCTTCAAGGAGGAGATTCTGGCGGCCATGCTGAGTTGTCACCTCTACACGACGAACTACCCTCTGCTGATACAGCATATTACCAGAGAGGCGAAATTATACCAGTCTTTTCTCATGCATCTGGAACGTACCGGCAGTCTCTGCAGCCGGGATATGCAGGACCTTTTGGTGTTTTGGAATCAGATCATGATGGAGCACGCCCAGTTTATCCGGGGACTTCTGGACCCCACTGAGGAAGGCCTGATTGATACGGCAGATGAATTTTCCAAGGAATACAGAGTTCTTCTGGAAGCGGCCAAGGAGGCGGATGGGCGGTCCATGGAAGCCCTTAGCGAAAAGACTCTTGAGGAGACAAAGCGGTATCGCGATTTTAAGATGGCGGGCGCTAAGGGAATCAACGAATGCGAGATTCGTTCCATTATTCTGCCGCTTCTGGCGGACCATGTGCTTCGGGAAGCCAATCATTATCTGCGGATTCTGGAAGCGCGGTGAGGAGGGGGAGACGATGGAATTATGCCATTATGTAAAGCAGCAAAAAAAGCGTGTGTTTTGGATTGAGGCCATAGAGATTCCCATTGTTTATAACCGGTTTGGAGACCACGACCCAAATGGCCTTCTTTATGTGCTGAAGCAGGATGAGGAAAGAATCAGAAATGAGGCGATTTCCTGTTTTGAGCAGGCGATTCCTCAGCCTGCGCCCAGTGTACAGCCCCTGGTGATCCGGGTTAACCGGGGAGATGAGGTGGAGGTGCATTTCTCCCATTCCCTGGACCGGAACCTCTCCATTCATGTGCAGGGGTTATCCGTAGACGTTCGAACTTCAGACGGCACCAGCGTGGGGAGAAACCCGGATTCCACCACCAGGGATGACATCACCTACTATTGGTATGCGGACCGGGAGGGCGTATTTCTCATGAGCGATATGGGGGACACCCGAAGCAGTGAAGAGGGGACCAATGTCCACGGTCTCTTCGGGGCCATTGTGGTGGAACCGCCGGAGGCGGTGTACAAAAATCCCGAGACCGGGGAGCATATAGAGAGCGGACTGTTTGCGGACATTTATGTGCCGGGGCAGCCGGCCTTCCGGGAATACGCAGTATTTTTCCAGGATGAACTGGAGATAAAAAATGCAGACGGCCTTCCCCCGGTAGACCCTCATACGGGACTTTTGTCGGCTACCACCGGAATCAGCTATCGCTCGGAGCCTATGCGCAACCGCATGCCCTTAAGTCATGAGCCGGGGGATACCGGAGAGGATATTTCCATGAGCTCCTGGGTGTACGGGGACCCGGCGCCGCCCATTTTAAAGGCCTATGTGGGGGACCCCTCCAAAATCCGCCTTATCCACGGCGGTATCAAGGAGACCCATGTGTTCCATTTGCACAACCACCAGTGGCGGCTGGAGGGGGACAATGTAAATTCCAATATCCTTGACTCTATTTCCATCAGCCCCCAGGAGTGCTATACGCTGGATATTTTGCATGGGGCGGGGAGCTTCAACGGGACCTATGGAGATGTTATTTTCCATTGTCACCTGTATCCCCATTTTCATGAGGGAATGTGGACCTTGTGGCGGATTTACGACCGGCTCCAGGATGGCAGTGGGAAGCTGCCGGACGGAACGCGGATTTTACCGCTGCAGCCACTGACGGACCGGCCTGTGCCGCCGAAAAAGGACGGAGCGCATCCCGGTTACCCTAATTTTATCAATGGAACTTTTGGAGCGCCGCCGCTGCAGCCGCCCCTTGGAATTTTGAATCCGGACGGGACCAATAAGATTTTTCCGACCCCTTTGGAGAGGGCGAATTTTGTGGAAAATTTTGAGCCGGGAGCATTGTATACGGATACCTGCCCCTGCCATACGGACGACAGCCGGGAATCCTGTGTGGAGTGCGGTGGGGAAAGAGATATTGACAGTTATGGGGAGGCCCATGCGGATGAGGGCAGGAGGGGATGTGCAGATGACCGTCAGCAAATGGCAAAGGAACTGTGCCCGGAACCGGTAAAGGTATTTGAGATCGCTTTGATTCAGGCCTGTATCACTTACAACAAGTTTGGCTGGCACGACCCCCAGGGCCGGTTTTTCGTGCTGAAGGAGGAGCTGGAGCGTCACGGCGGTCTGTCAAGTTATATCCGAAAAATCGAGTGCCAGGAAATTCAGGCGGAGCCTCTGGTGATTCGGGCCAACGCCGGAGACTGCATTGAGGTGCGGCTCACCAACCTGCTGCCGGAACTCTTGGAGGAAAGCCCCTTCCAGATGGAAACTATCACGGATATTGCCGGCTATCATATCCATCTGGTGAAATTTGATACCATCGTGTCCGATGGCGCCGCCAACGGCTGGAACAACATTGCCGGGGCACGAAAGTACGAGACGCTGGTGGAGCGGTTCTTTGCCAACACGCAGCTAAATACCGTGTTTTTCCATGATCACCTGTATGCCAACAGCCATCAGATGCACGGCGTGTTCGGCGCGCTGCTGATTGAGGAGGCGGGCGCCACCTTCCATGATATCCGTACCGGGGAGGAATTGTCCTTCGGCACCCGTGCAGTGATACGGCGAAGAGACGGCAGCTCCTTCCGGGAATTTGCGCTGTTCGTCCACGACTTCGCCTTTTTATTCGATAAGGACGGCAGAGCTTTGAATCCGCCGGTAGTGCCCGGAAGCCATGACGACCCGGGAGTGATGGGCATTAACTACCGCTGCGAGCCCATGAGAGAACGGCTGAACTGCTGTGAGGATGTGGCCTATATGTTTAGTTCTCTGGTTCATGGGGACCCGGCTACCCCTGTTCTGGAGACTTATCCCGGAGACGAGCTTGTGCTGCGGCTTCTGGACGGGGCCCATGAGGAACAGCATTCCTTCAACGCCACGGGCCTTTATTGGAAAAAGGAAATCAACGATCCTTTGTCGCCAATGGCTGCCGCCCAGAACCTGGGAATCTCGGAAGCTTTTAATCTGCGGATCGACAAACCCTACGGCAGCGGGGATTACCTCTATTATTACGGAGGAATCGATGATGCGTGGCTGGGACTGTGGGGCATTATCCGGGTATACGATAGGGAAAAGGACTGCTTAAAGCCCCTCTGTCACGGAAGAGCCCGGATGATTTCCCTGCCGCCCTGTCCCGGCAGGAAAGCCATTATCCGAAAATACGAGATTGCCGCCATTCAGACCGGGATTCCTTATAACCGGTACGGAGATCACGACCCGGACGGCCTGGTATTTGTGCCGGCGGAGGATGTGTCGGCCATACGCCAGGGCAGACAGGAGATAAGACCTTTGATTTTGCGGGCAAATGTTGGGGAATGGATTGAAGTCACCCTGCACAACCTGTTTGAAAAGCCGGTGCCCTATTTTGACTACCCCCGGGTGCCGCTGGATAAGGAATACACGCCTTCCGGGCGGGTGTCCTTAAATCCCCAGTTCCTTCACTACGATGTGGTGACGGATTCCGGAATCAACGTAGGCTTTAACAACCGGGAACAGACCGTAGCCCCCGGGGAGAGCAAAAAGTACCTGTGGTATGCGGATAAGGAGTATGGTTCCTGTCTACTACAGTCCTTCGGGGACATGAGGAATCACCGTTATCACGGCCTGTTTGGGGTCATTGTCATTGAGCCGGCGGGGGCGGAGTGGTTTAAAAGTATGTCCGCAAAACAGGGGGTTTACGAGGAACAGGCCGTGATCACCGCGCCGGGGATAGATACCTTCCGGGAATTTGTCATTTTTATCCAGAATGGAATCCGTCTTCTGGACGCCCAGGGCAATCTGATCAAGACAGCCCGGGAGGAGGGCGAGACAGTGGATGCGGAGGATACCGGCGAGAAGGGTTATAACTACCGCAGCGAGCGGTTTGCCAACCGCCTTGCCGCGGATAACCGGATTTCCAAAATATTTAGCAGCAAGATTCACGGGGATCCGGCCACGCCGTTGTTAAAGGCTTATGCCGGAGAGCGTGTGGTGTTCCGCACCGTTATGCCGGCGGATAAACCAAGGAATGTGGGTTTTGCCATCCACGATCACGTTTGGGCCGAACAGCCGGAGGATCCGTTTTCCAGAATGATTCCGCTGCAGGGGGCCATCAGTGTCG
>CALWLN010000114.1 GCA_944381535.1 uncultured Lachnospiraceae bacterium | reverse complement strand
AAAATCCAAACAAAGATGATCTCTAAAGGCTTAGTACGCTTTTCATAAAAAACCATAAATCCCAGAAACCGTTGATTTTTCAATGGGTCCTGGGATTTTTAACGTACTAAAGTGTCAAAGATGGGATTGTAGTTTAGCAAATTAGAGGAGCGTTGTCAATACTCATTTCACATCTGATGGCGAACTACCTTGTATTCGTCGTCCAGCCGGTAATAAGGACAGTTAAAAAAGGAACCTGTCAAAAATTTTCCGAATTCATCCTCATCAAGATTCACCATGCAGGTGTAACATTCGTAATCCTCGTCGTAAATGTAGTTGGAACAGCTTTCACAGTTGGCTGCCGCTGTTTTCTTAATACTCTTTTTCATGATCTTCTCCAAACTGCTCCCGCAGACTCTTTTTCACCTTCTTCCGGGTCAGCTCCACCAGATTCAATTTCGTCATATCCACCACCTGGACCGGAACCGGGTCCTTCTGAGTGGCTATGCGCAAAGCCTCCATCAGTCGCCCCTTCGCTTCCTGGGAGGTCATATCAATAAAATCCACCACGATGATACCGGAAATATTGCGAAGACGCAGCTGCGCCGCAATCTCTTCGGCGGCCTCCAGGTTAATCTTAAGGTAATGCTCCTGCACCTGATATGCTGTGCTTCCCGTCTCCCCGTTCTTCGGTCCGGCCGCCTTAACCTTGAGGGTGCTCTTACCTGAATTTACGTCAATGACCGTCAGGGCCTCCGTAGGTTGAATCAGTAGATACCCGCCGGATTTGAGCCACACCCGCTCCCTAAGGGCTTCCGCAAGCTTTACCTCAAGACTGTAGCATTTGGCCAGGGAAAGCATTTTATCCTCATACCGGCGAAGTTTGGGTAAATCCTCAGGCTGATGTCTGACCAGATACCGGCGGATTTCTTCGTATAACGTCTCATCGTCGGTTACAATTTTTTCTAACTCATTCGTATACACATTTTGAAGGACCGTCAGAAATTCCGGCGGCTGCCTGCGCATACAGGAAAAACAAGTCTGATAAGGCGCCTTCTCAAGGAGCTCCCTGGCTTGACCTGTCAACTCTGAAAGCTCGGAGAGTATTTGTTCTTCACTGGCTGTTTGGCTGTTGGTGCGAAGAACCAGACCAAACCTGGGGTCCCGATGAGGCTCCACCAGAGCTTTCAGCCGGCTTCGCGTCTCCTTGTCCAGCTTCTTTGACAGGCCTAGGGTCTGATTTCCGGTGGTCAGCACCAGATATTTTCCCGTAAAGCTTAAGTTCACGCTCACCCGGGGCGGTTTTGTCTTCATGCTCTCCTTCTCCACCTGTACATAAAGCTCATCCCCCTGCACCAGACGGGGGCTGTTGATCTTCTTCACATAGACAGGGTTCTTAAGGTCCTCCAGGGAAAAATAGCAGGCAAGCCCCGGCTTGATCTCAATAAAGGCCGCATTTAAGTTCTTCACAACATCCTTTACCCGGCCCACATAAATGTTTCCCAGAAGTCCCTGGCTGCCCGCACGCTGGCCGTGAAGTTCCACCAAGCGCCTGTCCTCATAAAGACCGCAGACGGTATATGTTGTCTGATTCTGTGTTAAATTTGTGATGATCAGTTGATATGGCATCCTATTTCTCCCAGCGGGATAAAATCTCCGCTCTCCCGGGCGTAAACCTCCACCCGGTGAATCTGCATGCGGAAGGGCTCAAACCGGAATCCGCAGTCTCCGGTGGCCTCACAGTAATCTGAGAAGGCTGAAAGGACCAGTTCCGGCTTCACGTTGTCGGTGCTTCCGGTACAGACCTTCATGAAAAATCCAACACCCTGGCAGGGAAGCTGCAGTCCCTCCTCCGGGAATCCATCCAACTTACGGGCAGTTCTGAAGTCCTTCACGTCAACTGCTTCAAGTTCAAAGATTAAGGGCTTTAAATCCATGGTTTTCTCACCCTTTTTGGTTTGTCTGGTAATTAAAATCTCTTTCTGCCCCCGATAAAACTCCCGAAGAGCACGGGAAAGCTCCGGAAGGGCATCCGGACAGCCGAAATCTCCTTCTTTCCAGTACACCAGATAGTCTGCGGCGGCCACCGAGGACATGGCGTTCCTGGCGCCCTGGGGCAATTCCCGGTACTGAAGTACCGAAACTCCCTCCACCATAACCTCATTTAATGCCCTTAAGGCTTCTTGATCGCTTTTACTGGAATGTACTTCAATGTCAAGATACTCTCCTTCACTGGTAATCCCAACCCCCAGGGGCGCCGCAAAGGACATGATCTGATGGGGGCTATACCCTTCCGAATAAGCAATGTCAATATCCGCCCGGCGCATGGCTTTCTGGAAATACCGCATCATATCCAGATGTCCCACAAACCGCAGACTTCCATATTTCGCAAACTTAATTCTTATTTTCAAAGCAGACACCTCCTTCAAACTGCATGGCGCCGCAGCCGGAACACTGCATGCGGCAGTTGGGCGTTACGATTCCCCTTTGTGCCTTCTCCCACTCCCGCTTTAAGAATTCCTTGGAAACACCGCAGTCAATAAAGTCCCATGGTAGAATCTCATCCGTACTGCGCTCCCTGCTGTTGTAAAAATCCATGGAAATGCCTGTCTCCTGGAAAGCGGAAAGCCATTTCTCATTGACGAAAAATTCCGTCCAGGAGTCAAAAATACAGCCATTTTCATAGGCCTTCAGAAGCACCCGGCCCACACGCCGGTCTCCCCGGGCAAAAACGCCCTCCAGCACCGTAACGTCAGCCTCATGCCAGTTGTACTTTAAGCTCTTCCGGTTCAGCTGCTGCTTCACTTCCTCGTTGACCACCCTGGCCCGCTCCAGAAACTCATCTCGCCGGCACATGGGCGCCCACTGGAAGGGCGTGAAGGGCTTTGGCACAAAGAAGGAGGTGCTGATGGTGATCTGACATTTCCCGTTTCGCTTATCCTTTGGAATCTCATAATATCTCTCGGCAATTTTCTCCGCCAGACGGGGAATTTCCCGCATATCCTCTTCCGTCTCCGTGGGCAGGCCCAGCATGAAATAAAGCTTCACCTTCTGCCAGCCCCCCTCAAAGGCCTGTCCGGCTCCCTCTAAGATCACTTCCTCGGTCAGCCCCTTATTGATCACATCCCGAAGCCGCTGGGAGCCGGCCTCCGGCGCGAAGGTCAGGCTGCTCTTGCGCACATCCTGCACTTTGCTCATCACGTCCAGGGAAAAAGCGTCAATGCGCAGAGAAGGCAGGGAAATATTGATTCCCTTCCCCTTAAATTCCTCGATCAGGAAGGTTACCAGTTCTTTCAGCCGCGTATAATCACTGGAGCTTAAGGAGCTTAAGGAAATCTCCTCATGACCGGTATTTTTCAGCATTTCATAGGCCCACTGCTTTAGCTGCTCCAGATTCCGCTCCCGGGTGGGCCGGTAGATCATTCCTGCCTGGCAGAACCGGCAGCCCCGGATACACCCTCGCATGATCTCCAGCACCACCCGGTCCTGGGTCACCTTAATGTAGGGCACCAGGGGCTTGGTGGGATAGGGGGTGTCCGTCAGATCCATGACAATTTCCTTTTTCACCCGGGCGGGGATTTCCTCCTTCACAGGCCCGAAGGAGGCGATGGTGCCGTCCTCATGATAGGTCACTTCATAGAGGGCGGGCACATACATGCCCGGGATTTTGGCTGCCGCCTCCAGGAATTCCTGACGGCTGCAATTCTTTTCCTTACATTCCTTGTATAAGTCCAGCAGTTCATCATAGCGGGTCTCCCCCTCTCCGATATAAAAAATGTCGAAAAAGTCCGCTAACGGTTCCGGATTGTAGGTGCAGGGACCGCCGCCGATAACGATGGGGTCCTCCCACGTGCGCTCTGTGGCATACAGAGGAGTCCCGCTCAAATCCAGAATCTGCAAAATGTTGGTGTAGCACATCTCATATTGAATGGTAATACCGAGAAAATCCATCTCCCGCACCGGGGACTGTGTTTCCAGGGTGAACAGAGGAATCTTCTGCTCCTTCATGATTGCGTGCAGGTCCGGCCAGGGGGAATAGACCCGCTCGCAGTAGGTGTCCGGCCGCCGATTCAGCATGTCGTATAGAATCTGGATACCGAGATGGGACATGCCTATCTCGTAGACGTCCGGAAAGCATATCGCAAAGCGGACATCTACCTCTTCCGGGTCCTTTCGGACCATGTTTACCTCGTTGCCGATGTAGCGGGCCGGTTTGTCTATTTTTAATAAAATCTCGTCGTTTAACGCAAGCTTTCTCATTTTATTCTCCCTTTTTGTTGTGCAATTTATACAATTTCAATTTCTCTTGTGATTCGGTGTTTTTGGTGTTACTTTTCTGCTTTTCGGGGACTGAAATCACCCCAAATTTCTGCCTTATTTTTCCGATTTTTGGCGTTTGGCGACAGCCCCTCAAAAATCCTGTTTTTTGACTCATTTTCAAGGCGAATGGTATCCCACATTTCAGCAAGTATGGAACAGTCATATGCAGTCTCTTCCTGATACACATATACGTCTTCTGTAAATTGCTAGTCTGTACAAATTGTACTACATATACTTTTAGCTGTCAAAATAATCTTGTGTCTTGATTTGAAAATGAGTTTCGGTTAAGCCTAATGCTTTCCTACAGGGGATATTAGTTTGTCTTCATGAATCAGCAGCAGATTCGAATTCTGTTTGGACAGGTCCAGCATCCGTTGGGTAAAGCCGCTTTTTGAAAACACCCCGTAAAGAATCTGATCGTTTTTAAAAGCCGTATGGATTTCTGCCGCCCCGTACACCTTATCCCGCAGGTCAAAGAATACAGGGACGTCCACCGGCTTGCTGTGAAATTCGCACTCGCCGGCAAAAACCTGCCGGTTTTGATGGTCTACTGCCATCACGTCAATCTCCGTATCGCAGTCCAGGTCATTGAGCCAATAGGCGCCGATACGGGACGGCAGAAAATGAATCACCTCCCGGCTGCACAGTTCCGCAAAGATTGACTTACAGATGTCCTCATAGGCAAAGGCCACAAACTTCTGAACAAAATCCTTCTTGATCTCGTCCAGAACGAACCGGGTGTTATCCAACTCCAGTTCGCCCTTATATGGGTAAACATACCGGAACCAGAAGCGCACGAAATTATCGGAGATAAAATAAAGTCCTTTACGGGATTTCTCCGGATTCTTCTCCGTCACAGGAGTTTCCTTTCTGATAAAGCCCAAATCGCTTAAGGTAGACAGGTACGGTGTTAATCCGGAGGTCTCAACTCCCAATGCGCCGGCAATCTTCCCCAGTTTGTGGCTGCCCTCCGCTATCACCCGGATAATGGAAAAATAATTGACAGCAGACAGTACCTCATCCTTCAGCAGGAAATTTGGTTCTTCAAACAAAAAGCCATTCTTGGAAAGGACAACGGACTCCACTTGCCGGTACAGTTCCTCCTGCTCGTTGAAAAATTCCAGATACTTGGGCACACCTCCGGTAATCGCGTACTGTTTTACCGCCTCCTCAAACGAAAGGTGCTGCGCAGCGTATACATCAGGGAATGGCAGCGGAGACAACCGAATCTGCGCTGTCCTGCGTCCATACAGAGGACTGTCATAGGATAGGGCGTGCTTTTGCATCATCCCGACCAGTGAACCGCATAAGATCAGCATTACATTACTACCTTTCAGAATCTCATCCCATGCGTTTTGCAGGATGGACGGAAATGCCTGGTTCGACTTTACCAGATACGGAAACTCATCGATTACCAGCACCTTTTTTTCTTCCGGCTGATATTCCGCGATCAAACGGAACAAATCCATCCAGTCGGAAAACAAGACACGTTGCAGCATCGTATTTTTCGTAACTCTTGCAATCACGCTTGCCAGGCGTTTCATGCTTTGGGATTCTACTTCCTCTGTCGCTAGGAAATAGAAGGCGCATTTTCCTTTCATGAACTCTTTGATCAAGGTGGTCTTTCCTACCCGCCGTCTGCCGTAGATAACGGCAAAGCCTCCGTCTTTCTGATATTCCTTTTCCAGGGATTCCAACTCTCGCTGTCTGCCGATAAATTTCATGCCAACGCCTCCTTTATCATAATATGATTTATGATAAATTTATTTATATTATACCGCAGGCATTGAAAAAGTCAAGTGTTTGCCGCAACAAATGAACTATTTGAAAGAATTTGCTTTCTTTTTTCCACGAAATTAAGATATAAAAGAAGTGATATTATGCCAGGACCGGGAGGAAGAGGCCCCGGTGGATCAGGCAGGGCCAGAGGACCGCGAGGACCGATGGGACCCGGAGGTATGCGGCCAGGCGGCCCACCTCCGCCACCCAGACACGGTTGGGGCGGCTATCGAAGAGGCGGATGTCTGCCAGGCTGCCTAATGTATGTTTTGGGCGCAGGCGGGGTCATCGCTTTGCTGATAGCGGGACTGATCGCTGTTCTTTAACAGAGGAAATGCGCCTCTGCGGGGCGCATTTCCCTGGAAACCCTATTCTCAACCGGCGGAGCCGCCGCTTTCTTCTCCCGTCACTTCCGGAAGCCCCTCCTCCCAGTTATCCTCTAGCAGCAGTTCTATGTAGGGGAACCCCCGTTGGACATACTGCATCAGCCCGGGGCCATAGGCAGAACTATTGGAATAAAAATCATGCAGGGTTACCGCTCCAAAGGTAGGCGCAGGATCCTGCCACTGGCTGCTGCTCCAGGCAGTTCCAATCTCCTCAATCCGGTAATCACTGTCATAGGTCAGCCCTTGCCAGTAGCTTTCACTGCAATTATAAAAGACCTGGTCCAGATAGTAGGTAATACCATCATCTTGAGGACTCATATCGTAATGCATTTTATCTACTAAATCAACATGTATTCTATAGAACCAGATTGCCTCCGGAATATCTGACTCCGGTTCCCCGTCCACAGACGCAGGCAGGAGAGCCATTCCCACTTGAAATATAAAGCCATCATGATTTGCGGGAACAGATAAATATTCGCCATTCACATAAGAACTCCATTCGGAAGAAGTCGCCGCACTTACTTTAATGATAATATCACCCGGCGAGACACCATACGCCTCCTGCACACCTGCCAGGGAATAATTATTATAAATTGTAGAGGCCTGCCCATGGTCCCAATTATCCGCCCGAATCCACTGGGCATCCGGATATGCCTGGGATATTGTGGAATAAAGCTCCTCAAAGTCCGTATAATCTTGAACTATAGAGTCACGCAAAAACTGATAATCCACAAAAATCTGCCGCTTGTCCTCCAGTTGCAGGGTCGCTGTCCCCGGATTCTGGGAAACCGGGCAGTGGGCGTTTCCTCTCTGCCCGGCATGGCTGCAGTTTAAGAGATTATCCCCGCTGGGAAGGAAGAACTCTGCCTGGCCGGTGCCGTCTGTCAGCTTGCTGTCGCTGCGCCCGTCGGGATACTGGGCGTACACCGTGGCCCCCTCCGCCGCATCCCCTTCCTGGGTCAACACCGTAACCAGCACCCGCCAGCGCAAATGGGGACATTCGCCCCAGCCATATTCCACCTCGCTGTCTTCGCCCGTTCTCCAGGAGGCGTAAAAATCGCCGACCTTCGCCGTGATCTCCGCCAAATCCTTGCGGATTGTCAGATCATAGCCGGTAATTGTGCTTAAAAGCCGGGCGTCAATGCCGCAGGTGGATTTTCCAAAGAGCTCCACATCCCCATCCAGGCACCGGGTACAATCATGGACGGAATCCTCATCCACGGGAGCCTCCACCAGATCCAGCGCGCCGTTTGCGCGGACGCCGACACCTCCATCCAGAAAGACGTCCACAACGAAGGGCACCCCGATATCCAGACGCAGGCCGTACATGATCTCCGCCGTGCCCTCCAGTTCCAGGGAAGCGTCACTGGATTTTGCGGCGGACACACAGTAAGGCTCCGGCTCGTAATACGCCAGGTTCTGCACCTGTCCGCTAAAACCCATGGAAAAATCGGCAGACTGCTCAAAGCTTCCCTTCATTGCGCCGGACAATGTCGTCATCTGGAAAAATTCTCCTCCGACCTTAATCGGCGTACCGGGAATCGGGAAAAAGAACACCGGCCAGCTTTTCCCCATGCCGCCCCTGCCATTGCTGTATCTTCCCTCAAACTCTACGGAGTAGGACGTACTCTCCTCCATATCCAGGGCCGCGTCGGCAAAAAAATACTTGTCGGCAGCACTGTATTTGAACTGGACGCGAATCTGCTTCACTGCCAATTGGTATGCGGCCTGTAGATTCCAGTTGACGCCGGCGCCCTGTCCCACTCCCGACTTGCCCAAATCCACATGCAGAGAATCCTGTAACAGAAGCTGCACGGCGGACGTTGCACCAAAGCTTCCCTCCCCTGCGCTGCCGCCGGCTGACATAGTGCGGAAGCCTCCGTCCACTCCGGCAGCCGGGGCATTGGTATTTCCATCAAGAATGAATACCTCCATCCCCTCTTCCAATTGGGATTCGTCATAATACACCTGTTCCAGAGAAAGGTTCATATCAATATCCACGTAAGTAAACAAATCCTCCAGCGCAACCGGGTCGCTGTATACCGTGATCTGTTCCCCCGAAAGCTCCGTTTCCCGCACCTTCACAGCCAGGCCTTCCGGATTCAGCGCAGAAGCTTCCGCCCAGAACACATCCCCGGGCTTAAGCGCGAGCAACTGGTCGTCCGGCTGGGAGAAGGTATAGGAGCAGTCTTCCTCATCCATGGCCGTCAGCACGTTCGTGTTCCGTGTCATCGAAATCTCCTGGGTGTTTTGGGCGTATACGGCGAAATTCACGTCTTCCTGTCCATCCAGGTTTTCCACATGGTAGCCTTCAAAGTCATGGATGGTTTTGACAAAAATCTCATCTGCGGACGCTTCTGTCTCCTCCGCCCTTTCCCGGGATGCACAGCCGGCAATCATAGATGCCATAAGTAGCACAGCCAGAAAAGCCACCGCTGCTTTCACAACTTTTTTCTTCATTTGTCCCTTCCTCCTGTCATTGATAGGATTTGATTCATTTTATCACAGAAATGCCGTATTTTCCATAGGTTACGCCAGTATTATTTCACCAGGCCCTCCACATTTTCCATGACTTTTTCCACAGAAACCGAATCCCGGATCACGGAAAAGACCTCCCGGGTAGAATACTCCCCGATTTTCAACTGGTTCTGGTCCACAAATACAAAGGCCGCAAAGATGGCGATGGCAATCAGCAGCTTCAGTTTAAAAAAGCTTCTCCCCTCCCGGGCTTCCTCCCCGCCGTCGGAGGAGAAATCCCGAAACCGGTCGGACTTGGCGGGATTTTCTTGAGAAAAAGAGGCTTTGATCTTGTCGATGTTGCGCTTGCGTTCCTCCACAGTATTTGACATCATAGGGACAACCTCTCTGCATTACCGCAAAGAAGTTTACATAAATAAATTATGTAAACTTCTCGTAGATTCTTTACTTAACTTTATGTGTGAAAACAGCGATTATGACAGGGGACGGCCATTCTGTCCCTGACAGATTTTCCTGATTTTTCAAAAATGTCTGTTTTCGAATACCAGGCTTTCCTTTCCTACCGCTGTGCCAGTTCCTGGGCAATATCCTCCCAGGTCACGCCCTTCTCCACCATCAGCACCATAATGTGATACAGAAAGTCGGAAATCTCATATTTGATCTCCTCGGCGTCGGGATTCTTGGCCGCAATGACAATCTCCGTGGCCTCCTCCCCCACTTTTTTCAGGATTTTATCAATTCCCTTCTCAAACAGGTAATTGGTATAGGAGCCCTCACGAGGCCGCACCTTCCGGTCCGCAATGACGCCGTAGACGCTTTCCAGCACCTTCAGGGGATTCTTCTCCGTATACTCCTTCTTCACAAGTTCCTGGAAAAAGCAGCTGGGCGCTCCCGTATGACAGGCTGCTCCCACCTGGGACACCTTTGCCAGGATCGTATCATTGTCACAGTCTAAGGTCAGAGATTTTACATACTGAAAATGACCGGAGGTCTCCCCCTTCAGCCACTGTTTCTTGCGGCTGCGGCTGTAGTAGGTCATTTTTCCGGTGGTCAGAGTATTCTCATAGGCCTTCCGGTCCATATAGGCCAGCATCAGCACCTCCAGGGTCTGATAATCCTGGACGATGACGGGAATCAATCCCTGCTCGTTTAACTTGAAGGTATCAAAGTTCATACTGGAGGTAAGCTTTTTCGTCTCAATGCCCTTCCCGGCAAGCTGATGTTTCAGCGCCATCACATCCGTCTTCGGCTCATTTAAGCAGTCGCCGAAAATGCCCCGCACCTGGTTCTTTTTCAATAGCCCGGCCCAGCGCTCCGGGTCCCATTGATTCTGCATGACCACACAGGGAAGGTCCGTCACGTTGCCGATGGTATCGGCAATCTCCTCATTTATGACGATGATTTCGGAAATGTTTTTCTCGATGACCTCCCGATGCTTAAAGAGAATGTCCACATTTTCCAGGGTCAGGGCCATCTTCTCTCTGCCGAACCGCTGACAGCCTTCCTCCGCCAGCGAGGCGGCAACGGGCTTGGAGCCGTTTAACATCACCCGCTTGCAGCCGGCATACAGAAGCTTCTTAATATCCTCCAGCCGGTTAATATTTCCCCCGGCGCAGATAGGAATCTCAATGCTCCGGCTCAGATCCTTGATGGTATGGATGTTCCGCTCATGCTCCTCGTCTCCCTCGGATAAATCGAAGATCAAAAGCTTGTCAATGCCGCTGTCATTATAATGCCGCACCATCTGCTCCACGTTCCAGATACAGGCCTCACCGCCGAAGCCGCTGACGGCGACGCCGTTCTTTAAATATATCGTTGCGATTAAATTCTTATGTTCCATGTCCTCACCTATAAACTGCCTTTCGTGGAGAGCACATCCACGATCCGCCCGTCAATCTGGGTGGCTTCATCCAGTGCTCTTCCAAATGCTTTAAATAAGCCCTCGATCATGTGATGGCTGTTGAAACCGGATAAAATTTTCATGTGGAGATTCATACCGGCGCTGTAGGAAATGGCGTAGAAAAACTCCCGCACCAGTTCCGTATCCAGATAGCCCACCCGCTCTGTGGGAAATTCCCCCTCAAAGGAGAAATAGGGCCGTCCCGACAGGTCAATGGCGCACAGCACCAGGGTCTCGTCCATGGGCAGAATACAGCTTCCGAACCGCTTCATACCCTTCTTATCTCCCACCGCCCGGCGGATGGCATTGCCAAGTACAATGCCGCAGTCCTCCACGGTGTGGTGGCCGTCCACGATCAGATCTCCGGTGATATTCACCTGCAGATCAAAGAGGCCGTGGCGGGCAAAGCCGTCCAGCATATGGTCAAAAAAGCCGATTCCCGTATCCAGCTGGGTCTGACCGGTTCCGTCCAGATTCAGGGTCAACTTGATGTCGGTTTCTTTTGTCCTGCGATTGATATGGGCTTTTCGCTCAGCCAAAGCACTCACTCCTCTCTGTCCTCTTCAAATCTCACCTTAATGGAATTGGCGTGGGCCGTCAGCTGTTCGCACTGGGCAAACTGCATAATATCCTTATAAATGGGTGCAAGGGCCTCTCTGGAATAAGAGATAATGCTGGATTTCTTAATAAAATCGTCCACACCCAGGGGGGAGAAAAATTTCGCGGTCCCGTTGGTGGGAAGCACATGGTTTGGCCCTGCAAAATAGTCCCCCAGGGGCTCGCTGGCATATTCGCCCAGGAAAATGGCCCCGGCGTTTCTGATTTTCAGCATCACCTCGAAGGGATTTTTCGTCAAAATCTCCAGGTGCTCCGAGGCAATCTCGTTGGCGGTCTCAATGGCTGTCTCCATATTCTCAGCCACCAAAATATAACCGTAATTTTCCAGAGATTTTTCAATGATCTCCTTCCGGGACAGCTGCGCCACAAACCGCTCCACCTCGTCGGACACCTGCCGGGCCAGAGCTTCGCTTGTGGTAATCAAAATGGCGCTGGCCAGTTCGTCGTGCTCTGCCTGGGACAGCAGATCCGCCGCCACGTATCTGGGATTGGCCGTCTCGTCCGCCAGCACCAGGATCTCGCTGGGACCGGCCACGGAGTCGATGCTCACATGGCCGAACACCGCTTTCTTGGCCAGGGCCACGTAAATGTTGCCGGGGCCCACGATTTTGTCCACCTTGGGGATACTCTCCGTACCAAAAGCCAGCGCCGCCACCGCCTGGGCGCCGCCCACCTTATAAATATCGGTAACGCCCGCTTCCTTCGCCGCCGCTAAAGTGGCTGGATTTACTTTTCCCTCCCGGTTGCAGGGGGTCGTCATGACAATCTGCCTGACCCCGGCCACCTTTGCCGGAATTACGTTCATCAGTACGGAAGAGGGATAGGCGGCCTTCCCGCCGGGCACATACACGCCTACGCTGGATAAGGGGGTCACCTTCTGTCCCAGAAGGACTCCGTCCTCCCGGCTGTCAAACCAGCTGTACTGCCGCTGCTTCTCATGATAAGCCCGGATATTAATAAGGGCCTTTCTCATCACGTTAAGAAGCTTCGGGTCCACCTGCTCGTAAGCCTCCTGAATCTCCTCCGGTGTGACCTTTAAAGTTTCCTTCGTCAGCCTTGCGCCGTCAAATTTTTCCGTAAAGGAGAGGACGGCCTTGTCCCTGTCCTTTCGGACCGCCTCTATGATCTCATTCACCCGGCCTTCGTATTCCCCGTAGCTGTTGGGGCTTCGTTTCAGCAAGTCCTCCATAAGATTTTTTCTGGTTTCCGGGGTCAGCGTTACTATTCTCATATCATTACCCTTCCTGTAAAATATTTTTCAAATCGCCGATCAGTCTGGTGATCCGCTCCCGCTCCATCTTCATGCTCACCTGGTTTACCACCATGCGGGCGGACAGAGGGCAGATCTCCTCCAGCACATGAAGGCCGTTTTCCCTTAAGGTGGAGCCCGTCTCCACGATGTCCACGATCACCTCGGACAGCCCCACGATGGGCGCCAGTTCGATGGATCCGTTGAGCTTGATGATCTCCACGGTCTGATGTTTCTTATTGTAAAAGTAATCCTTGGCGATAGCCGGATACTTTGTGGCCACCCGGATCAATTCCTGGTGCTTCAGGAGTTCTCTGGCGCTGTCCGGTCCGCAGACGCACATCCGGCATTTTCCAAAGCCCAGATCCAGCACCTCGTGAATGTTGCGCTTTTCCTCCAAAATGATGTCTTTTCCCACAATCCCAATGTCCGCGGCTCCATACTCCACGTAAGTGGGCACGTCCGGCCCCTTGGCCAGGAAAAATTTCAGCTTTAATTCCTCGTTGACAAAGATAAGCTTCCGGGTATTTTTGTCCTTCATTTCCTGGCAGGTGATGCCGATTTTCTCAAAGGTCTTAAGGGTCTCGCTGGCCAGACGGCCCTTACACAGCGCAAAGGTCAGATATCTCACAGGCCTCTCCTCCCTTCCGTTTCCAAATCTGATACGTCATTTGCCGGGTCTTTCGGAAATACGTTCTTCAGCAAGCCGTCTGCCGGGCCAGATTCCTGAAACAGGGTTTCCGTACAGCCAAATCTGGCGGCATAGGCTCGATATTCTTCCTCTGTCTTCCCCTCCTGCCTGGGCAGCAGCATGATCTTCTCTCCTGCAAGCCGTTTCTCTCTGGCCCAGGCGATAGCCTCCCGCCGCCCGGAGGTTTCATACACCAGCAGCTTGCAGTTGTTTTGTACCGGAATCTCAATCTTCTGGCGGCTCAGAGCAGCCATCAATTGGTCCACGGTGACGGCAAAGCCGATGGAGGGCGCATTTTTCCCGAAATAAGGAAGCAGATCGTCGTAGCGGCCGCCCTTTACAATGGGCTCGCCGCTGCCGAAGGTGTAGGCGGCAAAAATGATCCCCGTATAATAGCGGTAGCTGCTGTTCATGCCAAATTCCAGGGACACATAACTCTCCACCTGATAACAGGTCAGCAGATCGTAAAGCTCCTTAAGCCGGTTCACCGCCCCTGCAATCTTCGGATAGGGCGCTGCCAGCCGGGCGGCATTGGCAAGCTCTTCCCCGTTATCGTAAATGTCTCCCAGACTTTGAAACAGTTTCCTTAAGGGTTCCTCCATGGGAAGGGGGGCCACCAGTTCCTCCACGCCGAAGAAATTTTTGTTGGCGATAAGCTGCTCCAACTCCTCCACAGTCTCCTCCTTCAGTCCGGCCGCCTCCGTAAGACCCTTGAAAAAGTCCACATGGCCGATGGAAACCTGAAATTCCTTAAGGCCGGCTGCCTTCAGCACATTCACCACCAGGGAAATGATCTCCGCGTCGCTGTCCACCGAATCCTCCCCGATAAGTTCGGCCCCAAACTGGGTGGATTCCTTCAAACGCCCTTGAAAGCTGGAGTTGTTGATAAAGATATTTCCCTGGTACCAGAGGCGGATGGGCATATCCTCATCGGAAAAGTATTTTGTCACGGCCCGGGCAATGGAGGGAGTGATATCCGGCCGAAGCACCAGGGTGTTTCCCTCCCGGTCAAAGAATTTATATAGATCTCTGGACGGAATGGTCCCCACCTCCTGTCCGAAAATATCAAAAAATTCAAAGGTGGGGGTCTGGATTGCGGCGTAACCGTACTGTTCCAGCAATTTTTGCAGATTTTCCTGCAAAACCATCTTTTTTGCGCATTCCTGATTATAAATATCCCGGACGCCCTCCGGGGTATGCAGTAAACGTCTCATTTTATTTCTCCTTCCGCAACAGCTGTCGCTTTAGCATGCTACCATGATAATACACGAAACTATCCTTTGTCAACACGTTCATCCAAATCTTTTTGCAGAAGTTCCAGATAGGGTACCAGCACACCGCCTCCGGAACAAAAAAAGTATTCCGGCCACAGCTCTTCATAGCGGAAGCTCTTACGTCCGCCCTCTCCGGCCCGTTTCCAGAAAGTCAGAAGCTGCCGGAAGGGAAGGTAATAAAATTCATCCCTGTGGGAAAAATAGAGAATCAAAAAAGAGACGCCTCCCTGCTTCTCAAAATTTCCCATAAAAACGATCTGGTGCTCGTGGACATTTTGCAGAGGGAATGTATCCGTATGGCACTCCTTGGCGTCAAAGCACACGGGGATTCCCTGCACCGCGCCGATAGAGTCCACCGTACTGTTCTGGTCAAAATAGGCCAGGGTGATGTGACGGCTCTCCTTGTCAATCTGGATGGGAGTGATGGGGGTGGGTACCTTCTGAATCAACGCGAGATTACACTCCAAATATTTTTCATTGGTCCGGTTGATAAATTCTTCCAAGGTGGAGCCCCGAAGGCCCCGGGAGTTCCAGGTGGGCATTAGACAAACCTTCTTTCCGCGGAACCGTCCCCGCCGGCTGCCGCAGCTTTCCGCTGATAATAGAGGCGGTTTTCCTCCTGCATGGTAATTGTTTGATCCTGTACACGGGCAATGTTGATACTGCAATTGGGCTGCCAAATGGTCCAGTAATCTTTTAACTCCATATGCTTGATAATGCAGATAAAGGCCCGGATCACGGCTCCGTGGCAGACCACCAGCACCTGCTTATGGCTTTTCTCCAGGGGCAGGATCTCCTCCCGCAGAAAGCTTTCGATTCGCGCGAAAACCTCCTCGTAGCTCTCGGCGCTGCCCTGGGGCCTGTAGTGGACCGGGTCGTCAAAGCATTTGTTGATTTCTATGTAGTCCGGGTTGGCGCGAAGCTCGGCGATCTTGATTCCTTCGTAGGAGCCGAAGCTCATCTCGCGGATCCGCTGACTTACCTTGACGGAAGCAGGCCCGTCTGCCGCAATGATCTTTGCCGTCTGTCTGGCCCGCTGATAGGGGCTTGTAAATATGGCGTCAAATACGATCCCATCCCTGCGAAAACCGTCCCGGGTCTGTTTTGCCAATTCAATACCGTAATCATTTAAGGGAATGTCCACAGAGCCCTGTAATAACCCCTTACGGTTCCAATCTGTCTCTCCGTGGCGCATAATGTATAACTGCATAGGTTTCCTCATCTTCTGTTCTTATTTTTCTTCCGCCTGTGATGGCCGTTTCCCTGCATTTTGCTCCAGCTTGCAGGTCCATGGCGCAAAAGCCCCGCCTGGCGCACGGCCACACTGATGAAATCATATCATATCAACGGGGCAAATTCCAGTGCCTTTTGAAAAATTTCCGGCAGAGGAGCCTCGATCACCGTGCCGTCCGCAAACACGATCCGGCTGGCATGCAGCAATTGCCCTTTTACGCCACAGGCCCTTTGAAAC
>CALWLN010000113.1 GCA_944381535.1 uncultured Lachnospiraceae bacterium | reverse complement strand
AAAAAGCAAAAAGCCGCCAATAGCAATATGCTTATGTATTTTTTCATATAAGCCTCCTTTGGTAGATTTTTTATTTTCTTGTCCGGTCAGCCTTTAAACAGCCGCCATCCTATTTTTGTTTTCCTTTCCGTTCAGCTTGGGTGTCTACATTCCCTTATACTCATTGAAAAATTCCGCTACGGTTACCACCAACGGGTCAGATGGAAAATGCTTCACGTTCCCGGTTATCAGCTTCGCTCGGCAGAATTTTGCCACTTCATAAAATTTTCTATCTGACTCGTCTACAAAATGTTCTTCAATCGGATCAGCCACAACAGACCTGCCGCTCGACTCAAACCAGTCCAGCAAAGAGTTTATCTCCCCATCTGAAAATCCAAATTTTGGCCTCCGTAATACTTCCCTATACTCACTTAAAATCCGATAGTCGTAGCAAGGGACGAGAGTTCCGTTAATAACCATACTGATGATCCGGGCAGGCGCTCCATTTTGAGACCAAAGGGCAGATACTAAAATATTCGTATCTATTACAACCTGCATAGCTTATTCTCCCTTGCGAGCTGCGGCAATTTCCGCTTCGATATCTTCATCACTCATATACCCTTTTTCAGCAGCCCTCGTCCGCATAGCATTAAATGCAATCATTGCTTTTGCCTGCCGTACGGCTTTCAATGTTTCTTCAAAACTACCGTCCGTAATATCAAGCAAAATTGCGGTGGGCTTACCATTATTTGTAATTACTACCTCACCATCAGCAGCAAGGTCCTCCCAAATACTTTTTGGCGTTGTTCGTAAATCTCTCACTGTGTAAAAGTTCATAATAACACCTCCTGCTTTATTATACGATGATGTATCCATATTGTCAACGAATTATGCAACTGCTAGCGCAACCGTAATCTGAAAGGTGCGCCCGTCCGGGGACAGGGCCTGGATCTTCCCGCCGTGGGCGGCCACCACCGCCCGGGCAATGGACAGGCCAATGCCGTGCCCGCCAGTCTCCGAGTTGCGGGATTCGTCCGCCCGGTAAAAGCGGTCGAAGATACGGGTAAGACTTTCCGGCCTGACGGGGGTGTCGGTGTTATTGGAAACCGATAAGTACACCGTTCTATTTTGCTGCTCCAAATCCAGGGTGACAGTCCCCCCCGGCGGAGAATACTTGAAGGCGTTATCCAGCAAAATGGAGACCAGCTTCGCGATGGCGCCGTCATTTCCGTTGACGGATAAGAGGGGCTGTATGTGGCAGGCGAAGGCTTTGCCCTGCTGGGCAGCCAGCTTGTGGTAGGGCTGGGCGGCTTCGGCTACCACCTCGGAGAGGGGAAAGACAATTTTTTGCATGGCGTCCTCCGCTTCCTCCATCCGCGCCAGGGTAACCAGGTCGTCCGTCAGCGCTTTTAAACGTTTGGTCTGCTGCAGGATGTCCGACAGGCTTTCGTTTTCGCCCAGCTCCATTTCCAGGATATCCGCATTGGCGCCTATAATGGTAAGGGGCGTTTTGATTTCATGGCTGGCGTCGGTGATAAAGCGTTTCTGTTTTTCATAGCTCTCAGCTATAGGCCGGATGATTTTTCCCGCAAAAAAGAAAATGACAAAGAACACAGCCACGATTCCCAGAAGCGTCATGGTGAGGCTTGCGTACAGAAATGTGCGGAAGTTGTCAAGGGTCCGGCTGCAGTCCAGAAAGATAATGCGTATGTTTTCGTTGTCGTCATAGCAGATGAAACGGAACTGCTTCAGGAAGCCCTGGGTTTTGCCCCGGCTTACCACCTGGTTTGCGTAGTCAATGGCCGCCTCCGTGTCCACGGAGGCGATTTTGCTGGTCTCGGTCAGGATAATGCCTCCCGCGTCATTGAGCAGCACCGAAAAATAGCGGGATTCAAAGGGAAGCTCCGGCGACAGGTCGTGGGGCGGTTCCGGTCCGGGAATGTCAAAAAAATCATTTTTATTCATCTCCGGGAATCTCCCCTCGTTCTGTGCAAGGATGGACAAGGTTTCATCCGCTTCTGAGACAAGGGCATGGTAGCTTATGAGGTTCATGCCAGCCACGATCAGGATGAGCAGAACCGCCAGGGCAGTCATGGACAATGCGATAAATCGAGTCTTCAGCTTTCGAATCATTTGATCTCCTCCAGTGAATATCCGGCGTTGCGGGAAGCTTTGATCATGATAGTGGCATTAAGGACGGCCAGCTTTTTGCGAAGATAAGATACGTATGCCCAGACCACGTTGATCTCCACCTCGCTGTCAAAGCCCCAGATTTTCTCCAGGAAACGCTCGGCGGAGATAATGTGGCGGGGATTTGCCAGGAAAAGCTCCATCATTTGAAATTCTTTGTTTGCCAGGCGGAAGCTTCCCGAGGGGGACGATAGCTCAAAGGTGGAGCGGTCAAGGCTGATGTTTCCGAAGATCAGCCTGGAATCCACCTCGGCCTGGCTTCGGGTGATGGCCCGCAGGGCGGCCAGCAGCTCCTTGGAATCGAAGGGTTTGGTGAGATAATAGTTGGCGCCGCTGTCAAGGCCCAGAACCTTATCGTCAATCTCGGATTTTGCGGTCAGTAATAGCACCGGAAGCTGGTTTCCCTGGGCGCGCAGATGTCTTAACACGGTAATGCCGTCCATTTTCGGCATCATGATGTCTAAAACCGCTGCGTCATAATTTCCGGCGGCAAGATAGGACAGGGCGTCCTCCCCGTTGTACACTGCGTCGGCGGAGTGGTGGTTTTTCTCAAAAATTTTCACGATTGCTCTTGCGAGAGGCTTCTCATCTTCGGCAAGTAAAATTCTCATCTGGACGGCGCTCCTTTTCTGTTGATTTTACAGACCACACGGAGCCAAGCTTCCGCCTGGAAGGTTTCCCCTTGGCTGTTGCGTGGCAAGTCTGCTATCATTGTATCATAAATCTTAAGACGTATCATACCGAAATTCCTAAAATTATCATACATCAGACTGTTTTTAAAAGATATGAGATAAAATACCTGCTGAACCAGGAGCAGAAGGCCAGGATCCTAAAGGCCATGGAGCCTTACATGGCGCTGGACAGCTACGGGCGTACCACCATCCGCAATCTTTATTTTGATACGGGAAATTACCGTCTCATTCGCCATTCCATCGAGAAACCCGTGTACAAGGAAAAGCTGCGTATCCGAAGCTATCGGCAGGCAACCCCGGAGAGCCCGGTGTTCGTGGAATTAAAAAAGAAATACAAATCCCTGGTATACAAGCGGCGTCTGTCCATGCCGGAGGCGGAGGCCATGGCGTGGGTCGCCGGGAGAGCAAGCCTTTTATTCCCTGGATCATTCGGATTTTCGTGTGACCTTTGACGATACCATCCTGTGCCGCCAGAGGGAGCTGTCCCTGAAGGCGGAGGCTTACGGGACGCCGCTGCTGCCCGAGGGCATGGTGTTGATGGAGATCAAGTGCAGCGGCGGAATCCCTCTGTGGATGGTTCACGCTTTGTCGGAGGCGCACATTTATAAAACGTCTTTTTCAAAATACGGAATGGCTTACGAAAGCCTGATATTCCCTCATCTACAGCGAAGATATGCAAATGCATACAAGCCTGTGTATGCAAACACAGTAAAAATCATATGAAAAACGGAAAGGGGACAGGGATTTATGTCTGAAATATTGTTTCAAGGATTGTTTGATTCGGATCTTACGGTGGTTATCGGAGTGGGCGATTTTCTGCTATGCCTGGGATGTTCCCTGGTGCTGGGCCTGGTGATGGCGCTGGCCTACATGTACCGGACCAGATATACCAAAAGCTTCGTGATTACGCTGGCGCTCCTTCCGGCGGTAGTCTGCATCGTCATCATGCTGGTGAACGGGAATGTGGGTACCGGAGTGGCCGTGGCGGGGGCCTTCAGCCTTGTCCGCTTCCGCTCGGTTCCCGGAACCGCCAAGGAAATCTGTACGCTGTTTCTGGCCATGGGCGCGGGGTTGATCACAGGTATGGGGTATTTGGGCTTTGCGGTGCTTTTCACAGTCATCCTGTGCGCGGTGTTTCTTATTTACAACCGGCTGGATTTTGGTTCCGGGAAAAATGCGGCCAGTTATAAAACCTTTGCGGTTACCATCCCGGAGGATTTGGATTACACGGAGGTTTTTGACGATATCTTTAAGGATTATACCACTTCCTGGGAGCTTGTCCAGGTAAAGACTACAAACATGGGGAGCCTGTTTCGGCTGACCTACCATGTGGTTTTGCGGGATGTGTCTAAGGAGAAGGAAATGATCGACAAGTTAAGGTGCAGGAACGGGAATCTGGAAATCGCCGTATCCAGGCAGGAAACCCTTGTGACGGAACTGTAGTTTATGGTTTATATTATCGATTTGGAAACAGGAGGCCGGACTTTTATGAAAAAACTTTTTTCTTACATGCTTATGATGATTTTCATCCTCAGTACCCTTGGGGGCTGTAGCGGGATCGGCGGCAGCGGGGACAGTACAGGCGGGGATGGCGGCAGTGACAGCGGCAGGAGCAGTACAAGCGGGGATGAGAGCAATGGCGGCGAAGATAGTGGAGAAGCTGACGGCGCCTTAGCCGGGGAGACGGCGGAGGATTTTGCCAAGACCGACGCGGAGATGTTTACCGATAGGGATTACGAGGTGGGGTATGATGAGAGCACCGCTGTTTTCATTGAACTGAGCGGGGATACGGCTACGGCAAGCTCCGACAGTGTGCAGATTTCGGGAACCACAGTGACAATGACGCAGGAGGCTACCTATATCATTTCCGGTACCCTGGAGGACGGAACGCTTGTGGTGGACGCGCCGGATACCGCGAAATTGCAGCTGGTGCTGGGCGGCGTCAACATCAACAGTGAGACCTCTGCGGCTTTGTATATCCTTGAGGCGGATAAGGTGTTCGTCACCCTGGCGGAGGATACCGAAAATGTCCTGTCCAACGGGGGTACGTTTACTGCCATCGATGAAAATAATATTGACGGGGCGATTTTTTCCAAGCAGGATCTGACTCTGAATGGCCTGGGAAATCTGACGGTTACCTCCCCCGCCGGTCATGGTATTGTCTGTAAAGATGATCTGGTTTTTACCAGCGGCACATATGATATCACCTCTGCTTCCCATGGCCTTGACGCTAATGACAGTGTGAGAATTGCCAATGCTGCTATCACCATCGACTCTGGCAAGGATGGAATCCATGCGGAGAATACCGATGATACCGCTCTGGGATTTGTCTATGTTTCAAGCGGCACGCTGGACATTGAGGCGGAAGGCGATGGAATCAGCTCCGGGGCCTATATGCAGATTGTGGACGGCAGCTTCACCGTTGTCGCAGGGGGCGGCAGTGAAAACGGCTCCAAATCCTCATCGGATTTCTATGGGGGATTTCGAGGGCAGGGAAGGCCGGAAGCTTCCACGTCAGAGAACACGGAGGATGGCAGTACCAGTATGAAGGGATTAAAAGCAACGGGCGGTATGCTCATATCCGGCGGGAGTTTTACGGTGGATGCCGCAGATGACGGGGTTCATTCTAACGCCTCCATTACCATAGACGGCGGAACCTTCCAAATCGCCACCGGGGATGATGGGATCCATGCGGATGAAGGGCTGGCTGTCACAGACGGCGCCATTCAGATCAGCGAGAGCTATGAGGGGCTTGAGGCTTTGGACATTGCTGTGTCAGGCGGAGTGATTGACATTGTGGCCTCCGATGACGGAATCAATGCTGCGGGAGGCACGGATGCCAGCGGTACCGGCGGAGGCCGGGACGGCATGTTTGGCGGCGGAGGAATGGCGTCGGGCAACGGCAGTATTGTGGTTTCCGGCGGTACGGTTTCCGTTGATGCTTCCGGGGATGGGTTTGACGCCAATGGGACTTTATCCATCACCGACGGGATAATCACCGTTTCCGGCGCAAACAGCGGCGATACGTCAATCCTGGACTTTGACAGTGAAGGAACCATCAGTGGTGGTACCTTTATCGGAACCGGTGCTTCGAGCATGACCCAGAATTTCAGTTCCTCCTCCACCCAGGGGGTGATTATGGTAACTACCGGTTCCCAGTCAGAGGGGACAGCGATTGAGCTGACCGATTCCAACGGAACGGTTTTAGTTTCAGCTGTGGCGGAGCGGGAATTTTCCTGTGTAATACTTAGTCATCCTTCCATCGTACAAGGGGAGACTTATACCTTGACGGTGGGTTCTTCCGGCACAACCATCACCATGGACAGCACGGTTTACGGCTCCGGCGGCATGGGTACACCTGGCGGCTCAGGAGGGGCCGGCGGCGGTATGGAAGGCGGCACGAGAGGCCGCAAAGACTCAGGCAGTGACGGCGGAACAGGAGAACCCGGCAGCACGGAGGGCAGCGGCGATAACATTATTTAGAAAAATCCCTTCGGGGAGTGCTATTTTATGATAAAGCTTTTTCGTAGCAAAAAAATGGCTGTTCATACAAAAAGCATTCTCCTACTACAGAAAAGTTCATATGAGAATAAGAGCGGATGGCTTTTTGGTTTGCTTTGTTTACAAGGAAATGAACGCTTTTATATCCTCTCTCTTTTAAAATTTCCATTCCATATTGAAGCATTTGCCGGGCAATTCCTCTGTTTTGCAGGTTTTTTGCAACCGCAAGTCTGGAAAGCTCGCCTCCGGGGGATAGCGCTTTCGTCCAACAGGATAATTTTTCTACCTCTTCATCCTGGTCGATGGAAATTGCCGCAAGGATGGCGTCATCTTCATTTTTCATGACAAACAGGGATTCTCTGGATAAGTCATATTCAATTTCTTCCATGGAAGGATACTCTTCGTCCCAGGGGCAGCATTCGCTGCCAATCTGGGATTGATAGAGGGCTAATATGATCTGTTTATCCTGTGAAGTTGCCTTTGTGATTCTTGTATTCATTTTATATCGGTACCCTTCTGTTGTGGATAATAGATAAATTTACGTTATTATTTCTTGCGCAGCAGATTCAGGCCAAACAGCAGCGCCAGGTAGAGGAACAGGGCCACGCCTACGATAAAGCATAAGTCCCGGGTCATGTGGTAGCTTACGCCGCTGAAGCCTTTTACGCAGAGATGTCCGAGGATATAGGACAACGGCAGCAGCAGAATGCGCAAAAGCCAGAGCCGCACGGATTTTTTTCGCCAAAAGACCAGCAGGGCAACGGCAAGAATCAGGAATACAATACCGGCAAGCTGAAGATAGTAGGACAGTGCCAGCCTTGGCAGTGTCACAACGCCGGAGGTGCCTCCGTATATTGGAATGTCGCTTTCAGAACTTGCGTCGTTCTGAGAAAAATAAATGGAGATAGGAATGCGGTCCTCCTTTTCCAGCACGATCTCTCGGGTCCCGTACGTACCCAGAATCCGGTCCAGGCGGGTGGTCCAGGCAGAAAGAAAATACGTCGTGGCGTTGTCGGATCCTTTCACGCTTTCGTAGGAGCAGCCGGTGACGCTTTCGTTGAAGGATATTGTCACCGCATCTTCTGTCGTCGTTACGGTCAGCAAATCCTCGGAGTAAGGGAAATAAATGGGCGCAGTCAGGTAGGAAAAGACCGCCAGGGTGCCGGCAATGGCCAGGGCGGCCGTCAGCACAATGGCCTGAATTTTTTTCAGCAGCAGCATTTTTTTGATTTTTTCCAAGGGGGCGGTGGCTTTGGGCGCAGGGACGGCCATGGGCTTTTTCAAAAGGGACAATTCCTTTTGGCAGTCCGTGCAATGGGCAAGGTGCTCCTCTACCAGAGAGGCCGTGTAGGGGCTGACCATATCCTCTGCGTAGAGGGGAAGCAGGTCTTTGATCAAGTCGCATTGATGTTTCATGGGAAGTCCTCCATTCCTTTACGAATTTTATTTCGGGCCCGGTGATAGGTGACGCAGGCCCAGTTTTCGGTGCGGCCGAAAATATCGCCGATTTGTGAAAAGCTCAGTTCTCCGAAGGTGCGCAGCATGAAAACCTCCTTGTAAGGTTCTGGCAGTGCGTGCAGCAGTCGGTGGATTTTTTGAGCCTCGCTCTGATCTATGAGACGTTCCTCCAGGGAAGCTTCCGTATCGGGGAGCGTCTCCAGAATCTCCGGCTGGGCGGTTTCCTCCCGTCGGCGGTGTTTCTTCAGATAGGAGTAATAGCAGTTTTTTCCAATCTGGCACAGCCAGACCCGGACATCGCAGTCGCCCCGGAAACTTTTTAAGGAGCGCATGGCTTTGAAAAAGGTCTCTCCGGTGAGCTCCTCCGCCAGGCTTTCGTCTCCGGTCAGGCTTGTGAGATAGCGGAAAACGTCCCCGAAATAGGTCTCATAAATCTTCTCAAACTCCGTCACAATTTCACCTCCTTCCCTTATAAGACTTTCGTAGGAGCAATTTCTTACACAAAAAAATAAAATTTTTGATGAGGTACTTCCCTTCGATTTTATGTTATTGTATCATGAATCAGGAAGATGTGTAATTTATTATGATAACATTTTAAAATTCCGGGAAGATGTTAAGCGGAGTAGCCGGAAAAAACGAATGGAATGTAGGAGGTACGGACGGATGAGTTTTCAAAAAGAAACCGATCATTATGAACAAATCAGAAAAAATACGGTAAGAGCAGAAAATCAGTTAAAGGAGACGGAATACGTGACCTTTGAAAATCCCAAGGGGAAGGGCGTCAGGGTGATGTTTGTGGGGAATTCCATTACCCTTCACGGCGCAGCCCCTGACATTGGTTGGCATAACAGGTGGGGGATGGCGGCCTCCGCAAAGGAGAAAGATTACGTTCACCGGCTGATCGCTAAAATCGACATGGTCAGGGAGGACGCGGCTTACTGTATCTGCCAGGTGGCTTCCTGGGAGCGCGGATACCGGGATGGAACAGAAAAAATGTATCCGTTTTTTGAAAGCGCCCGTGCATTTCGCGCGGATATCATTGTGCTGCGTTTTATTGAAAATTGTCCCATGGATGGGTTTGACGGGGAGATTTTTCAGGCGGAGCTTGGAAAGCTTCTGGATTATCTGAATCCCACCAAAACGGCAAAAACTGTAATCACAACAGGCTTCTGGCGTCACTGTGGAGACGAGGCGATCCGGCAGTTCGCACAGGAGCGTGGGATTCCCCTGGCAGAGCTTGGCGACCTGGGAGAAAAGGATGAGATGAAGGCCATCGGGCTTTTTGAACATGAGGGTGTGGCAAATCATCCGGGGGATCTTGGCATGCAGCATATAGCCGGGAGGATTTATGAGAAACTGGAGCAATATCTGTGATCAGTTGTCGGGAAACCAGGAATACAACAAGGCGGAGAAGCTGTTATAACTCCTCCGCCTTAAAAGTAGAATACCCCTCATAATAGTAGCTGTGGTCAATGCCCTTCATATAGACATCACGGCAGTTGACTTTGTCGGTTAAGGCTTCTTTTAAGATGTGCTTGATTTCGATGTCCCGAATAGGACTGCGTTCCATCGCAAGCAGATAGTCCTCTTTATCGACCTTACTCCAGTCTACTACTTTGCCAATTTCTTTTTTTAATATGCAATCAAGCCAGATACGCATACTGCGCCCATTCCCTTCTCTGAAAGGGTGAGCGATATTCATCTCTACGTATTTTTCAATGATTTCATCAAAAGTAGATTGCGGCATTTTATCAATATTTTGGAGCGCTGCTTCCAAATACATAAGTGGCGCAAAACGGAAGTTGCCCTTTGCAAGATTTACTTTGCGGATCTGTCCTGCAAAATCGTAAATATCTTCAAAAAGATATTTGTGAATTGCTTTCAGAGAAGAAAATTTTCCTGACTCCAGTTTATCCAGCATACCGGTTTCAAACAATGTGATTGCCTTTTTCTTGCTTATTCTTTCTTCTTCGCGGGCGAGGTCGGCAGAGCTTATAAGTCCTAATTTATTTTCGAGTGCCATGACCGGGGCTCCTTTCTTCTGGATGTATAACCATTATAAGAGTTTTCCGGAAAGAATGCAATCACTTGCGTTCTGTTTCACCTATATCACCCGCACCAGCTTCAACTCCCTATCCACCAGCAGAATATCCGCCTCCTTCCCCGGAGAAAGGCTGCCGATGCGCTCAGCCCGGATACTTCTGGCCGGATTTGCGGTGGCTGCCTTTACCGCTGACTCCAGCGGAATCCCGAAGGACACCGCATGCCGCAGGCAGTCAAAGAGGTTGGTGGCGGAGCCCGCCAGGGTACCGTCCTTTAAGGTGGCCCGGTTCCCTTTCTTAAAGACGTCCTGGCCGCCCAGCTCATAGGTGCCGTCCTCCATGCCCATGGCCCGCATGGCGTCGCTTACCAGGATCACCCGGTCGTCTCCGAACAGCTGAAAGACCATGCGGATAACGGAGGGAGCAAGGTGGATCCCATCGCAGATGATCTCCACGAAGGCATTTGGACTGTCAAAGGCTGCGCCGATAATACCGGGATTCCGGTGGTGCAGGGGGGGCATGGCGTTAAAGAGGTGAGTGGCGTGGCTGGCTCCGGCTTGAAAAGCGTTCAGAGCCGTCTCGTAATCCGCTACCGAGTGTCCCAGGGAAATGGCGACTTCGTCATGGAGGGCTTCTATAAATTCCATGGAGCCGGGAAGCTCGGGGGCGATGGTCACCAGGCGGATCATCCCCTGGCAGGCTTCGTTCAGCTCGTGGAAGCGGGCGATGTCCGGGTTCACAATGTAGGATTCCTTCTGGGCGCCCTTTTTAGCCGGGGAGATAAAGGGCCCTTCCATGTGGATTCCGGCTACGGAAGCGTAGGCAGCCTCTTTTGGCATATCCAAGACGCTCCGGAAAATCTCGTTAAGCTCCTCCACCGGAAGCGTCATGGAGGTGGGGCAGAAGGAGGTGATACCCTGGGACTTTAAATAGGCCGCCGTCTCCTGAAGGCCTTTGGAGTTTCCGTCACAGAAATCGTGTCCCACAGCTCCGTGGATATGTACGTCTACGAGGCCGGGAAGCACATAGAGACCCTCGGCGTCCACAATAGCGCTGTCCCCGGGGGTGGGCATTGCCGCAATTTTATGGGCTTCATCCACATACAGGTTTTGCCGTGTAAAGGTGCCGTCCGCACCGAATACCAGACCATTTTTTATAATCATAGAAGCCTCCTAAATGCAGTTGTTGGCGCGGCAGAGAGATAAGGCCGCCTCGTCCGCCACAAGGTATACGTTTTGGTGAAGCTGTAAAATGGAAGCGGGCACCCTGGGTGTGACGGGGCCGAAGAAGGAGTTGTACACAGCTTCGGCCTTTGCCTCGCCGGAAGCGACAAGAAGAATCCCCCGGGCCTGCATGATATTTCCGATGCCCATGGTGTAGGCAAATTTCGGCACATCGTCGATGGTCTCAAAAAAACGCGCGTTGGCGGCGATGGTATTCTCCGTAAGCTTTACGCAGTGGGTGCCCGTCTGGAAGACTTCCCCAGGCTCGTTGAAGCCGATATGCCCGTTGTTCCCGATTCCCAGAAGCTGCAGGTCAACACCGCCTAGGGCGGTGATCAAAGCGTCGTAGCGCTTGCATTCCCCCTCGATATCCTGGTTTAAGCCGTCGGGAATGTTGGTATTTTCCGGTTTGATATTCACATGGTCAAACAGGTTGGTGCGCATGAAATACGCATAGCTCTGGTCGTTGTCGGCGGAGAGCCCCTTGTACTCGTCCAGATTGACGGAGCGGACCCGGGAAAAATCCAGATCCCCTTTTTGATACCAGTCAATCAGCTGCCGATAGGTTCCGATGGGCGTAGAGCCTGTAGCCAGCCCCAATACGGCGTCCGGCTTCATGATAACCTGGGCAGAAATAATGTTGGCGGCTTTGCGGCTCATTTCCTGATAATCCTTTACCTGATAGATGTGCATAAAAATCCCCTTTCATAAATCGTTTCTGTGGGTATTATAGTGCCTTTCAAAAGAAAAATCCACGGGAAGCTTGAAAACAGAAAGAGAAATCAGATGGAGGCAAAAAAGAGTTTCATTAGCCCCAAAAACAGGAACAATTTGAAAGAAATTTCAAAAAATGAAACAATTATTGAAAGATGAAAACAAAAGCGGTATACTGAATCTGGTACAGTGAATTAGAAATAACCAGCATTTCTGCGTCATTAGATTGAAAATGGCCGTGTCAGTACACCAGAAGGAGGTCTTGCAGATGAACTACCGTCTTACGGTGATTCCCGTGATCGAAGCCAATTACCACCGTTTCACGCCGATGGAGCGTATCATAGCGGATTTTTTCATTGCGAATACCGAGGATATGGATTTTTCCTCCAAGGCTGTGGCCGGGAAGCTGCATGTATCGGAGGCGTCCCTTTCCCGTTTCGCGAAAAAGATGGGGTATGCAGGCTTCAAAGAATTTATTTACCATTACAGCCCCTCCCTAAAGCAGCCGGAGCCGGAAGCTTCCGCCCAGTCTCTGGAGGTTCTGAACGCCTATCAGGAGCTGTTGAATAAAACCTATAACCTGATGGATGAATTTCAAATCAAGCGCGTGGTCCGTCTGTTGGAGCAGAAACGCAGGATATTCGTCTGCGGTTTTGGCAATTCCGGCCTGGCCGCCCAGGAATTTAAGCTGCGGTTCCTGCGGTTGGGGCTGGATGTGCGGGCCATCACGGAATTTCATGAACTGATGATCCACATGGCCCAGGTGGATGGGGACTGCCTGGTGCTTGGCTTAAGCTTAAGCGGCGCCACCAGGGAGATTACGGACATGCTGAAGGAAGCGGCCGGGGCAGGAGCCGCCACCGTGTTTGTCACCTCTCACAAGGAGGAGCGATGGCAGGAGGCCTTTGATGAGGTGGTGCTGGCAGCCGTAAAAAAAAATCTGGAATATGGGGACGTCATCTCACCCCAGTTTCCCATCCTGGTATTGATCGATATTCTCTATGCCGGGTATCTCAGCCGTCATACGGCTGGAGAAAAGTACGACAGGACGCTGTGGTCCAAGATTAAAAAATACCGCAGCAGTTCCGAGGCCTGAACGGTGTGCGCATTTTCGGAGGACATTTCATTCTAGGGGAAGTCCGAAGAATCTTCCTCTGCCAGTCCCTTGATGGAGGAGGAATCTTCCTCTGTCAGTCCCTTGATGGAGGAGGAGTACTCCGAGGGCGTCATCCCGGTGATTTTTTTAAACTGCCTGGAAAAATAGTGGATGGAGCTATAGCCCAGGGCCTGGGATATTTCCGTGAAATTCATCCTGTTTTCCCGTATCATTTCTCTTGCGGCGTCCGTTTTTTGCTGCAGAAACAGGTCAATGACCCCGCAGTCGTGCCTCTTTTTTATCAGCTGCTGAAGCTTTGAGCGCCCCATCAACGTTTCTTTGGACAGCTGGCTCAGCGAGATGTGTTCATGCAGGTGCTGACTCATGCAGGAGATAATCCGGTGATAGGCCTCATCATCCTTTTTCCGCCGTACGGTGTCCTTTTCCTTTCGCACCTCTGTCTCTCTCTGATAGCGGCGCAGCAGGGACAAAAGCAGCAGGCAAAGATGGCTTTGGATGATCTGAAGACAGCCTGCGGGAGCGTCCGGTCTTAAGCGCATCCTGGTGAGATAAGGGTCGTCTAAGGGATCCATAAAGCTGTGCCTGGCTTCCGAAATCATCCGGGCCAGCAGCTCCCGTTCGTAGTCGTCGATGACAAGGATACGCTCCCGGAAAAAATCCATGGCGGGGGAATCACAGCAAAAAGCTGCCACCACCAGGTTGGGGGCAATTCTGTGATTGGCGCTCAATCCGTGAAATTCGTTTGGTTTATGAAAAATAATATCTCCCCGGAACAGGGTGTGAAGCCGCTCTCCGGCAAAAATCTCCACCTCCCCCTTATCCACACAGAGAAATTCCCAGAAATCATGGGTCTCCCCCGGAAAATGAAAGTTACTCCCGTACTCGTAATAATGAATGGTCACAAGGCTGGGGATGGAGAGGGTTTCTTCCAATGGAACAGGAACGTAGGGCATGTGGTACATCCTCCTTATGTTTTCGGATTTCAGAGTTATTTTACTACAAAACAGAAGATAGTGCAAATACAATAGAAAATAGTGCAAAGAAGTTTTGAAAAATATGAGATATACTACTGTAAACGAAAGGTTAGGAGGAGACAGAATATGACAAAACCGGTATTAGTGATCATGGCAGCAGGTATGGGGAGCCGTTACGGGGGCTTAAAGCAGATTGACCCCATCGATGAAGACGGACACATTATCGTGGATTTTTCCATTTATGACGCCATCCGGGCGGGATTTGAGGAGGTCGTCTTCATCATCAAAAAGGAAAATCACGCGGATTTTGAGGAGCGCATTGGAGCGCGCATCCGCAGGAAGATAAAGGTTACCTATGTATTCCAGGAACTTGCGCTTCCGGAGGGCTTTTCTGTGCCGGAAGGCCGGGTGAAGCCCTTTGGCACGGGTCATGCGGTTTTAAGCTGTAAGGGAGTGCTGAACGCCCCCTTCGTGGTCATCAACGCCGACGATTACTACGGACGCCATGCCTTTGAGGTAATGTACGATTATCTCACCACCCACCAGGATGATGAGAAATACCGCTACGCCATGGTGGGCTACATCCTGGAAAATACCCTCACCGAGAACGGTTACGTGGCCCGGGGCGTGTGCAGGACAGATGAAAATGGCCATCTTGTGGAGATTACCGAGCGCACCAGAATTGAGAAAATCGACGGAAAAGCCGCTTATACCGAGGATGACGGAGCCACCTGGCACGCCCTTCCGGAAGGGTCCACCGTGTCTATGAACATGTGGGGCTTTCAGAAGAGCATTTTAAAGGAACTGGAGGAGCGGTTCCCCGTATTTTTACAGGAAAATCTTAAGACCAACCCCTTAAAATGCGAATTTTTCCTGCCCATGGTGGTGGGGGAGCTGCTGGCTGAGGACAAGGCCGTGGTGGATGTGTTAAAGTCCGAGGACCGCTGGTACGGCGTCACCTATAAAGAGGATAAAAAAGTGGTCATGGACGCCATCGCCAATATGAAAAAACAGGGGCTGTACCCGGTAAAGCTGTGGGATTAGAGGAGGAAGAACATGGAAACAGCGGATTTTGAAATTTTAAAAAAGGTCATTGAAAATTTCAATATTGCGGGAAAGGTTCTATCTGTGGAGAACTATGGGAGCGGCCACATCAATGATACCTATCTGGTGGTGGAGGAACAGCCCGAAGGCAAAAAGCGTTATATCCTTCAGCGGATGAACACCGACATTTTTCTGAATACTGAGGAATTGATGGAAAATATCACCGGCGTCACCCATCACCTGGAAGAAAAGATAAAAAAGCGCGGCGGAGACCCCATGCGGGAGACCCTTCACGTGATCCCCACAAAAGACAAGGCTTTCTATTTCCGGGATGTGGACGGCTCCTGCTATCGTATGTATACCTTCATAGAGGACGCCACCAGCTTTGACGCGGTTAAGAAGCCCGAGGATTTCTACGAAAGCGCCGTGGCCTTCGGCAATTTCCAGTCCCTTCTGGCCGACTATCCCGCCGAAACGCTTCACGAGACCATCCCGGATTTCCACAACACCGGCAAGCGTTTTCGGACCTTCCTGAAAGCCGTGCAGGAGAATGACCAGGGCCGGGTGATGAAAGCTCAGCAGGAAATCTCCTTCGTCATGAATCATGAGGCGGACATGACCGTTCTCACCGACATGCAGAAAAAAGGAGAGCTTCCGCTGCGGGTGACCCACAACGACACCAAGCTCAACAACATCATGCTGGACAACAGAACGGGAAAAGCCATCTGTGTCATCGACCTAGACACCGTCATGCCGGGCCTGTCCGTCTATGATTTCGGCGATTCCATCCGCTTCGGCGCCAATACCGCCGCCGAGGACGAGGAGGACGTAAGCAAGGTGTCCTTAGACCTGAATCTCTACGAAATGTACGTGAAAGGTTATATTGAGGGCTGCAAGGGCAGCCTTACCAAAAACGAATTAAAAATGCTCCCCATGGGTGCCAAGATCATGACGCTGGAATGCGGCATGCGCTTCCTCACCGACTACCTTGAGGGGGACGTCTATTTCAAGGTCCACAAAAAGGACCACAACCTCATCCGCTGTCGCACCCAGTTCGCCCTGGTGGCCGATATGGAGAAGAAATGGAGTGAGATGGAAGCAATTATCAGAAAATACAGCTGATTGCGTCCTTGAACATTCAAGGCCTGACAGGCCCTTTTCCCAAAGCCACTTCCGAGGGGTCGCAAGCGAGACGGGAGAGTCTGACCCAAGCCCCCGCTCCCCTTAGAAGAGCGGGGGCTGAGGTCACTCGAACATTCAAGGCCCGGCAGGGCCTTTTAAAAAGAAAAGACACCATGCATAGCATGATGTCTTTTCTTTTTAACAAGAGCGCGAGACGGGACTCGAACCCGCGGCCTCGACCTTGGCAAGGTCGCGCTCCACCAACTGAGCCACTCGCGCTTGATTGCGACTGTCGTTCGCCAGACGCATAATATACTTTACTACAGAAATTCTCGTTTGTCAATACTAAAAATAAAAAATTGTAACATTGTCTTTGGAACGCATTGTCTTTTGACAGAAAATCCGTTATACTAAGAAAAACAAGTGCGGTCTCCCGGCAGGCCCAGGCGTTATCACTCCTTATTCTTTATGCCAGCCCCAGCAGCTTTTTTGCGTTATCACAGAAAATCATCTGCTGCTCCTCCGGGGTCAGACCGCAGCTTTTAAGCTTCCGGACGCAGTCGCTCTGGTCGGTCCACGGCACGTCTGTGGCAAACAGGACCTTGTCGGTTCCGTGCTTGCGCGCCATGCGCACAAAGTCCTCGTCGGACAGCTCCGTAATGGAGAAGGCAGTATCCAGATAGACGTTCTGGCCGCAGAGCAGTTCTTCCGCTTCCGTATAATTCCGGTTGCTGCCCATGTGAGCAAGAACAAGTTTTTCGGGAGAGACGTCCCTAAGCACTTCTAAAATCATTTCCGGGGAAGCGTATTCCTCCTCCGGAGTATAAGGGTCGTATCCGGCATGGGTCACAACCGCAAGCCCCAGCTCCGAGGCGGCATAGAGCAGCCGCTTACAGCGGATATCCGAAAACAGGACGCCCTGGTAGTTGGGATGTACCTTGATGCCGCGAAATCCCTCCTGTTTGATAAGGGAAAGGTGTTCCCTGTAATGCTCGTCAGCGGGATGAATCCCAGCCAGAGAGAGGAGCCTGCCCTCCGTTAAGGAGGAGCAGGTTTCGTTAATTGTGGCCGCAAACCGCAAAATGGAATCGAACTGGTGCGGATCCGTCACCACCGGAAGCACCACAGAGAGGTCCACGCCGGACCGGAGCATGGAAGTCCGCAGTCCCGCCGCCGTGTCGTCCGTGGAGGGCGTCAGGCGGGAGACGGTGGCCAGCTTGTCAAGGGCTCGGGCAGCAATCTTGTCCGGAAATATATGGGCGTGAAAATCAATGATCATAAAGCTTCACCTTCCATCTCTTACTTGCGGTAGCTGTCCGCCAACTTCCGGAAGGCCTCCATGGAGCGCTCAATCTGCCTGGTGGGGACGCAGTAGGAGATACGTACGTGGCCGGGACAGCCAAAGCCCGTGCCGGGAACGATCAACAGGTGATACTCCTTCGCCCGCTCACAGAACGCAATATCGTCCTCCTCCAGGGTTTTCGGGAAAATGTAAAAGGTTCCGTCAGGCTTTACCACATCGAAACCAATCTCCCGCAGCCCATCATATAAGAGGTTGCGGTTGGTTTCGTAGATGGAAATATCGGAGGTTGTGTCTGCGCAGAGGGCGCATACCCGCTGGAACAGCCCCGGCGCGTTGACATAGCCTAAGGAGCGTCCGGCGCCCGCAACGGCCGCATATACCAGGTCGTGGTCCTCCACCTGGCCGGGTACCAGAACATAGCCCAGCCGTTCTCCGGGCAGGGAGAGGGATTTTGACCAGGAGTAGCACACCAGAGTGTTGGGGTAGTATTTTGGAAGGTAGGGAACCGTGATATGGTCAAATACGATCTCCCGGTAGGGCTCATCCGCCAAAAGGTAGATGGGCTGCCCGAATTCCTCCGATTTTTTAGATAAAATACGCGCCAGTTCCTTTACGGTCTCTTCGGAATAAACCACGCCGCAGGGATTGTTGGGAGAGTTGACGATGACGGCCTTGGTCTTCTCTGTAATGGCGGCAGCGAACCTGTCGAAATCAATCTGAAACGCCTTGGTATCCGCCGGTATCAGCGTCATGGTGGCCCCGGCTCCCTCGATAAAGACCTTATATTCCGGAAAATAGGGCGCAAAAACGATGACCTCGTCGCCCGGATTGCATAAGCCGTTCAGACAGCAGCAGAGCGCGGCGGCGGCACCTACGGAGACATAAAAATCGCTGGCGCTAACGGAAACGCCAAAGCGCCGGTTTACCGAAGCCGCAAGGAGTTCCCGCGCCTGTTGGTCGCCCTGGGCACTGGTGTAGCCGTGTAAGACGATGGGATCCGTTTCCTGTATCAGTTTGACGGCGGTTTCATTTACAATGGGGGGAGACGGGACACTGGGATTCCCGATGGAAAAATCGAAGACATTTTCAGCGCCAATTTCCGCGGAAAGCTGTTTTCCATACTCAAAAAGCTCTCGGATGACGGAGCGTTGTGTTCCTAATGCTACCATTCTCTCATTTAACATGTTTGTCACCTCTATTGAAAAATATTGTTACAGTTCCGACAGGTCCGCGGGTTTCCCGGGCTGACTGCGCAAAAACCTGTTGTCAAAAAATTAGCCGGCAGATTGCGGCCGCATTCAGCTTAATGAAAATCATAGAACAAAATTCTTGATCTGTCAACGATTCATTTTATTGACTTTTTGGAGTCTCCATGGTAAAATAGGATTGCTTTATTGATTTAAAGCATAAAACTTCTGAAGTTTAAAGTAAATACCATATAACAAACAGGTAGAGGAAAGGAACAAAAAGAGATGTTGAAAGTGATTATGCTTGTAGTGTATTTTGCGGTGCTGATCGGCATTGGATTGTACTGCCGCAAACACGCGACGGATGTAAAGGGCTTTGTGCTGGGAGGAAGGTCGATGGGGCCGTGGCTGACGGCTTTTGCCTACGGGACATCCTATTTTTCTGCCGTGGTTTTTGTGGGCTACGCGGGACAGTTTGGCTGGAAATACGGCATTGCCGCCACATGGGCGGGGATCGGCAACGCCATTATTGGCTCCCTTTTACCATGGGTGGTTCTGGGGCGGCGGACCAGGATTATGTCACAGCATCTGGACGCTGCCACCATGCCGCAGTTTTTCGGACGGCGTTTTAACAGTAAGGGATTGAAGATAGCCGCTTCCGTCATTATTTTCATATTTCTGATACCGTATACAGCCTCCTTATATAACGGTCTTTCCAGGCTGTTTGGCATGGCGTTTCATATTGATTATTCCGTCTGCATTATTCTGATGGCCGTTTTGACCGCCATTTATGTCATCGCGGGCGGGTACATGGCTACGGCGATCAACGATTTTATCCAGGGCATTATCATGCTGGTGGGGATTGTGGCTGTTATCGTTGCCGTACTGAACAGCAAGGGTGGTTTTATGGAGGCGTACACAGGGCTGGCGGCTGTTTCGGATGAGACGGTTTCCTCGGCGCCCGGAATTTTTGCTTCCTTCCTGGGACCGGATCCTCTGAACCTGATGTTCGTGGTGCTATTAACCTCCCTGGGAACCTGGGGAATGCCACAGATGGTGCAGAAATTCTACGCCATTGACAATGAAGATTCCATTACAAAGGGAACCATCATTTCGACGGTTTTTGCGCTGATCGTTTCCGGCGGTTGCTATTTCCTGGGCGGTTTCGGACGTCTGTTTTCCGATAAAATTAATGTGGAGGCAGACGGGTACGACGCCATCATTCCCACCATGCTGGAGGACCTGGGTCCGGTTCTGATTGCGCTGGTAGTGATTTTGGTACTCTCCGCCTCCATGTCCACGCTGTCCTCCCTGGTCATGGCTTCCAGTTCCACACTGACCATTGATTTTTTGAAGGACAACTTTATTAAGAAGATGAGTGACAAGCTCCAGGTGCTCTTCATCCGTATTCTGATCGTGGTATTTATCGCAATCTCATCGGTGCTGGCACTGATTCAGTATAAAAGCTCGGTAACCTTTATCGCCCAGTTCATGGGAATCTCCTGGGGAGCGCTGGCTGGTTCCTTCCTTGCGCCGTTTTTGTACTCCCTGTACTGGAAAAGGACGACGGCGGCCGCCTGCTGGGCCTCCTTTATCTTCGGTTCCGGTATCATGCTGTTTGATCTGATCGCGCCCTCCCTTTTGCCGGAGGTTATGCGCTCGCCCATCAATTGCGGGGCCATTGCCATGCTGGCGGGCCTTGTCATTGTCCCGGTGGTAAGCCTGATCACACCCAAGCCGGACAAAAAGCTGGTGGAGGATTCCTTTGCCTGCTACGAGAAGAACACCACGGTGCATCAGAAGACGGCGCTGGGGGAGTAGAGGTAATTGAGTAGCTCGTAAAACGGTTTTTGAAAATTGGGTAATAAAAGAGCCTGCATGTGTTTCGCTTGCAGGCTCTTTCTCTCTGTCTGTGTGTACGCTTATCCATATGAAAATAACAAAAAATTGCTGTATTCAATCATCCTCCGGAAATGCGCACGATCAACTCTTATTCTGCTGGGCCACCAGATGCTCTGCGCCGTACTTTTTCCGAAGGGCCGGTTTCTCAATCTTGCCGGTGGCGTTCCTGGGTACTTCGGCGAAAATGATCTTTTTCGGCCGCTTGTAGCGTGGAAGCTCCCTGCAGTACTCGTTGATCTCCTCCTCCGTGCACTCCATGCCCTCCTTGACGGAGATGATCGCGCCGGTGATCTCGCCCATGCGGCTGTCGGGCAAGCCAATGACCGCCACATCCTTCACCTTGGGGTAGGCGCTTAAGAAGTTCTCGATCTGGACAGGGTAAATATTCTCGCCGCCGCTGACGATGACGTCCTTCTTGCGGTCTACCAGGAAATAAAATCCCTCCTCATCCTGCATAGCCATATCTCCGGTGTACAGCCAGCCGTCCTTTAAGGTCTCGGCAGTGGCTGCGGGGTCGTTATAGTAGCAGGTCATGACGCCGGGCCCCTTTACGCAGAGCTCACCCACCTGTCCCTGGGACACGGGATTACCATTTTCGTCCACGATCTTACATTTCCAGCGGTAGCCGGGAATGCCGATGGCGCCCACTTTGCGGATATTTTCCAGACCAAGATGGACGCATCCGGGACCCGTAGACTCGGAAAGGCCGTAGTTGGTATCGTACTGCTGGTGAGGGAAGTATTCCATCCAATGTTTGATTAAGGAAGGCGGAACCGGCTGGGCCCCGATGTGCATGAGCCTCCACTGGCTTAATTCATAATCCTCAAGCTTTAAATCTCCACGGTCCAGGGCATTTAGAATATCCTGGGCCCAGGGAACCAGCAGCCAGACAATGGTACATTTTTCCTTGGAGACGGTGTCCAGAATGATCTCCGGCGAAGTGCCTGTAAGGAGCACCGCCTTGCTTCCCGCGCATAAGCTGCCCATCCAGTGGAACTTGGCGCCCGTGTGGTAGAGGGGCGGGATGCAGAGGAACACATCGTCCCGGCTGGTCAGATGGTGCTTCTGCTCCATCTGGGCCGCCTGGGTCAGACTCTCGTGGTTATGTAAGATTGCCTTGGGAAATCCGGTTGTTCCTGAAGAAAAATAGATGGCTGCATCATCCTCTTCCTCCAGACGGACCAGGGGCGGCTGGCTGGAGCAGTCTGCCACCAGGTCCCGGTAGCTCTCGGCAAATTTCGGGCATTGGTCGCCTACATAGATGAGAAGCCGTCCTTTCGCGATCTCATCCTCAATGGCTTCAATACGGTCCACAAATTCCGGACCGAAGATCAAAATATGAACCTCCGCCAGATTGACGCAGTAGCGGATCTCTTCCGAGTCGAACCGGAAATTAAAGGGAACGGCGATGGCTCCGGTCTTTAAGATGCCAAAATAAATGGGAAGCCATTCCAGACAGTTGAACATCAAAATGGCTACCCGGTCGCCTTTGGTGATACCGCGCTCCAGAAGCATGTTTGCCACGCGGTTTGCTTTTTCATCAAATACGCTCCATGTAATCTCCCTCCGGTAGGGCGTGGGGGAGGTCTGCTGAACCAGGCTGTATTCCTTCCAGCCCACCTTTTTTGTCTCGGGCATCAAGGGGTTTAGCTCCACCAGAGCTACCTCGTCGCCGTATAGCTTATGGTTTCGCTCAAGTAAATCTGTCACAGGCATTTCTTGTATTCCTCACTCTCGTAACTGGTCGTGCGCTTTATCGCTTTAACTTAAAATAACATAACATATCCGGGAGAAAAAGTCAACTGCGTAAGCTGGCTGTGAACGGGAAGTGACGGTTTAGGCGTCTAAACTGTTACAGCGGAAAAGCGAATCTGCCACGGGATGACATTTTTGTATTTACCATTGGAAAATTTAATGGTACAATAAAACAATAAGTAAGAGAGAAAGCATACAGAAAGAGGTTACTAAGTTTACTATGAGTAAAAAAGTTCCCAGAATCCCAAAAACGGAAATGTATGAGGCAATCCTTCAGCTTGAGACCCTGGAAGAATGTATCGATTTCTTCCGGGATATCTGCGCGGAGAGAGAACTATGTTCCATGGAGCAGCGTTTTGAGGTGGCGAGGCTGTTGAATCAGGATATGGTTTATACAGATATTTCCCGCCGGACCAATGCCAGTACGGCCACGATCAGCCGTGTGAACCGTATGTTGAATGATGGAACCGGAATGCTGGAAAAATCTCTGAAAAGAATGAAGCAAAAAGAGGAATGCCAGTAAAGGGCATTTCCGGAAAGGAGTTTTCATGAAACAATTAATGTTAGGGAATAAAGCCTTCGCCAGGGGGCTTTATGAAGCAGGGTGCAGCGTGGCGTCAAGTTATCCCGGAACGCCTAGCACGGAAGTGACGGAAGAAGCCGCAAAGTACGATGAGATATACTGCGAGTGGGCACCCAATGAAAAAGTAGCTATGGAGGTGGCTTTCGGAGCATGTCTGGCCGGAAAACGCAGCTTCTGCGGCATGAAGCATGTGGGACTGAACGTGGCGGCAGATCCGCTGTACACCTGTTCTTATACGGGAGTGAACGCCGGGCTCGTAATCTGCGTGGCGGACGACCCCGGCATGCATTCCTCCCAGAATGAGCAGGATTCCCGCCATCACGCCATTGCGGCTAAGGTTCCCATGTTAGAGCCGGCAGATTCGGCAGAGGCTTACGAATACGTGAAGAAAGCCTATGAGCTGTCGGAAGCCTTCGATACGCCGGTCATTATCAAGATGTGTACGAGAGTGGCCCATTCTCAGAGTATCGTGGAGCCCGGCGAGCGGGTGGAGCCGGAGCGAAAGCCCTACGAGAAAAATATCGGGAAATACGTTATGATGCCCGGAAATGCCATCCGCCGTCATCCGGTGGTGGAGCAGCGGATGGAAAAGCTTACGGAGTATGCGGAGAGCTGTGATTTCAACCGGGTGGAGATGGGCGATACGAAGCTTGGAATCATCACCTCATCCACCAGCTACCAGTACGCGAAGGAGGTCTTTGGGGAGAACGCCAGCATTTTAAAGCTGGGGATGGTGAATCCCCTTCCTGTCAAGAAGATACTGGATTTTGCCGCAAAGGTAGAGAAGCTTGTGGTGATTGAGGAGCTGGATCCCATCATTGAAAATCACTGCAGGCAGCTGGGGCTTTCCGTGTCCGGAAAGGATGTGCTCCCCATTACCGGTGAATTTTCCCAGAGCCTTCTGGCACAGAAGCTGGGGGTGGATCCCAAAGAGTACAAGTCTCTGGGAGAGCCCCTTCCCGCCAGACCTCCTGTGATGTGCGCGGGATGTCCCCACAGGGGATTGTTCTATACCCTGGCCAGGAACAAGGTTACGGTACTGGGAGATATCGGCTGCTATACCCTGGGCGCGGTGGCGCCTCTGTCCGCCATGGACATGACGCTGTGCATGGGCGCTTCCGTAAGCGCCATTCACGGCTTTAACAAGGCCGTGGGCCAGGAGAGCGAGGGGAAGACGGTGGCTGTGATCGGCGATTCGACCTTTATGCATTCCGGTATGACAGGACTTGCAAATATCGCCTACAATCAGAGCAATTCCACGGTCATCATCCTGGATAATTCTATCACCGGCATGACTGGGCATCAGCAGAATCCCACCACCGGCTATAATATTAAGGGCGACCCCGCCGGGAAGATCAATCTGGAGGAGCTTTGCAGGGCCATGGGCTTTGCCCGGGTTGTGGTGGTGGATCCCTATGACCTTGAAGAATGTGACAGGGTGTTGAAGGAGGAACTGGCTGCGCCGGAGCCCTCGGTCATCATCAGCCGCCGTCCCTGCGTGCTCTTAAAATATGTGAAGCACAATGCCCCGCTGAAGGTTGATACGGATAAATGCGTAGGCTGTAAATCCTGTATGCGTCTCGGATGTCCGGCAATCAGCATGAAGGACAAAAAAGCGACCATTGACACAACCCTTTGCGTGGGCTGCGGCGTATGTGAGCAGCTGTGCAAATTTGACGCATTATAAGAGACGATGGAGGTACATAAAATGACAAAGAATGTGATGATTGTCGGCGTGGGAGGACAGGGTTCTCTGCTGGCAAGTAAGCTTTTGGGTTATCTGCTCTTGACGGAAGGGTATGATGTTAAGGTGTCGGAGGTTCACGGGATGAGCCAGAGAGGCGGGAGTGTCGTAACCTATGTGCGGTTCGGCGAGAAGGTCTATTCTCCCATCATCGATAAGGGGGAAGCGGATTTCATCGTTTCCTTTGAGAAGCTGGAAGCGGCCCGCTATGTGGAATATTTGAAAACAGATGGCAGGATCGTGGTAAATACCCAGGAGGTTGACCCCATGCCGGTGATTACCGGAGCCGCTCAGTATCCGGAAAATCTGATTGAGAAGATGGAGGCCCTGGGAGTAGCCGTGGACGCCATGGATTGTCTTTCACTGGCCGAGGAGGCCGGTTCCGCCAAGGCGGTGAATCTGGTGCTGATGGGAAGGCTTTCCAGATATTTTGATATTCCCGAGGAAAAATGGCAAAACGCCATCGAAAAATGCGTTCCCGCGAAATTCATTGACTTAAACCGCAAGGCCTTCGCGTTGGGCCGGGACAGCAGGTAGGCCAGCGCTGCGGGTATCTGCGGAAATAATCTGAGATCCGTAAGTTTACGGAAAACAGAGCGTCATTATATTTATTTATAAAAACGGAGAAGAAGAAAATGGAGAGATATTATCAACCGGAAATTGAATGTGCCTCCCAGGAGCAGATCCGGGCATGGCAAAGTGAGAGACTCGTAAAACAGGTACAGAATGTCTGGGAAAATGTACCAATGTACCGTAAGCGGATGGAGGAGAAGGGGCTTACGCCTGCGGACATCCAATCTGTGGACGATCTGCGCAAGCTTCCCTTCATTGATAAGGATGACCTGAGGGATCAGTACCCGTATGGGCTGCTGGCCCGTCCGCTGAAGGACTGCGTGCGTATCCAGTCTACCAGCGGGACCACTGGCCGGCGGGTGGTGGCCTTTTATACCCAGCACGACCTGGATCTCTGGGAGGATTGCTGCGCCAGAGCCATTGTGGCCGCAGGCGGAACCAATGAGGATGTATGTCATGTGTGCTATGGATACGGCCTTTTCACCGGGGGACCGGGGTTGAACGGCGGCTCCCATAAGGTGGGCTGCCTGACCCTTCCCATGTCTTCGGGAAATACGGAACGTCAGATTCAGTTTATGACGGATCTGGGTTCCACCATTCTCTGTTGTACCCCGTCCTACGCGGCCTATCTGGCGGAGAGTATTCTTGAGAGAGGCGTGCGGGATCAGATTAAGTTGAAAGCGGGGATTTTTGGGGCGGAGGCATGGACGGAGGAGATGCGCCATGACATTGAGGAAAAACTGGGCATCAAGGCCTATGACATCTACGGCCTGACGGAGATATCCGGTCCCGGCGTTTCCTTCGAGTGTTCCGAGCAGACAGGAATGCATGTGAACGAGGACCATTTCATTGCGGAGATCATCAACCCGAAGACCGGGGAGGTGCTGCCGGAGGGAGAGAAGGGGGAACTGGTATTTACGAGCATTACCAAGGAGGCGTTCCCGCTGATCCGCTATCGGACCCGTGATATTTGCGTGTTGTCCCGCAAGAAATGCTCCTGCGGGAGAACCCATGTAAAGATGTCGAAGCCTCTGGGAAGAAGCGATGATATGCTCATTGTCAAGGGCGTCAACGTATTCCCGTCCCAGATTGAGACGGTTCTGATGAACCAGGGGTATGCCGCGAATTACCAGATCATCGTGGATCGTGTCAATAACAGCGATACCATCGAGGTACAGGTGGAGATGACGCCGGAGATGTTCTCCGACAGCCTGGGCGCCGTGGCAAAGAAGGAGAAGGAACTGGTAAGCGGCTTAAAGGCCATGCTGGGCATTTACGCCAATGTGAAGCTGGTGAATCCCAAGAGCATTGCCAGGAGCGAAGGCAAGGCAGTCCGCGTGGTTGACAAACGAAACCTGTATAAGTGATAAGCAAAAAGGAGGTTTTTCCATGACAGTAAAACAGATTTCCGTATTTCTGGAAAATAAGCCCAACAAGCTGGCGGAATTTACCGCCTGTCTCTCCGGGCAGGGCATCGATCTGCGGGCCATATCGGTGGCGGAGGCTTCCGACTTCGGCATCGTGCGTATCATCGTGGATGATGTGTACAATGCGGTGACGGTGCTGCGGGACGCCAACTACATCTGCTCCGTCACCGAGGTGCTGGCCGTGGAGATCAGGGACGAAGCGGGCGCCCTGGCGAGGATCATCGGAGTGCTGGGCGAGAATGGCATCAATGTGGAGTATATGTACGCCATCACCACCGGCAAGAAGAACATGGCTTACATGATCATCCGCGTCAACGACAACGCCAAGGCCCATGACGCCTTTGAGAAGCACGGGATCCGCACCGTGTGCCACAGCGAGCTGCTGAAATAGGCTGGGCTGCGGGCCTGCACAGGTGAAATGGGCCGGCAGGCCGCGGGTCTGCGTGGACGAAACAGGGCGCCGGTAGGGACCGCGGGCCTGCGCTGCAGCGCCGGGGTCGGACTTTCGGCTGGAAAATCGTATCCCCAGGGATTGCCATAAACGGGCAGTTCCTGGGGAGTTGTTTTTGGCGTCTCCGATGCGGGCCAATGCTTTATTGGCGATTTTGGTCGAGGCGCTTCCGGGAGCGGTATTCGTTGGGGGACAGCCCGGTACTTTTCCGGAAGGTGGAGGAAAAATACTGGGAGGTGTGAAAGCCCGTCTTCCGGGAGATGACCTGCACGGTGTCCTCCGTCTGAAGCAGCAGGGATTTGGCGTACTCCACCCGGCAGTTTGTGATGTACTCGGACAGATTTGTGCCTGTCAGGCGCTTAAACAGCCGGGAAATGTGGGATTCGTTGTAGTTTACATAATTTGCGATGACCGTCAGGTTCAGGTCGTCGGACAGATGGCTTTGTATATAATTCTGGATGGAGGCAATGAGCTGGCGGGCCTTGTCGCTGCTGTTCTCGCCCACAATGCGGAACAGGATCTCGGCCAGCCGCCGCAGGTAGGCAAAGGCCTGGTCCCAGTCCGGAAAATCATTGATGTAGTAGAGGGGATACAGGGCGGTCTCCATGGCGATCCTGGGCGTCAGGCCGTAATGCTCGATGTATTCCAGATACACCAGCACTACGGAGAAATAGATTTTGATGGCGCCCACATTGTGCATGCTTTTGATGGACAGGCAATACTGGCGGCAGTGCAGAAGCTCTGTCAGGAACAAGTCGCGGTTTCCCTGGTACAGGGCCTGCTTCATGGAGAACAGCCTGCCGGACAGAGCCGTGGAGGAGGCTTTCACGTTGGCCCTCCCGGGGTCATAGAGGACGGAGGATTTTTCAAGGACCCTGGCTGTGGAGGAGTGGACGGGCAGCAGGGTGCTCTCCTCACAGCAGGCGTCATACAGAAGCTGGTAGGAGCGGGAGAGGCTGCTCCAGGATACGGTTTCCCGGTACAGGCACAGGGAGATGGTCTGGTGCCGGACGTTTGCGCAGGCCTCCAGAAACGAATCCATCACATCTTTCAGACAGTCAAAGTAGGAAAGCTCCTGCCCGGGATTTTCCTTTTCCTGAAAAATCCACAGAAACGTCCCTTTTTCCGTCTCCACGAAGGAAAAAAGAAATAAATTTCCCAGAAGCTGTTCCATTTCCTCCAGATAAAACAGGGAATCGTTTAAGGAGGAGGGGGAGCGCCTAAGCTGCATCAGCATCAGATACACCTCCTTCTCAAAGGAGAAGGAAATGTCCAGGGCCGTATTTTGGGTGAAGCGTTTGGGGTCGTCGGCGAGGTTTCCGTAAATGATCTCCCGCAGAAGCTGCTGTTCCTGCAAGAGGAGCAGCAGTCGTTCCTTCCGCTGAATATCGCCGAGATAATTCTGTTCTTCCCTTTTTTGCAGGATGGCGCGGCAGCAGGAGACAGCCGTCTCCAGTATTTTCGCGTCCGACTCCGCCTTCAGCAGGTAGATGGCGCCGGGGTACTGATTGGCCTCGTAGATGTAGTCGAATACCTCGTAGGCGGTGAGAAAGATGATCCGGCAGTCCGGCCACTGGCTGTGCAGCTTACTTGCGATCTGCAGGCCGCTCACCTTGGGCATGTTGATGTCCAGAAAGGCGATGTCAATGTGGGAGGAGGCCACGATCTTTAAGGCCTCCGGCCCGGAGGTGGTCTGAAGGGTGTTGATCTCGCAGAACTCGATCTTCTCAAGCAGGCTTGCGATATGGCTGATCACGTGGTATTCATCATCTACTAACAATATTTTCATCATATATTTTCTGCTCCTTTTCAAAAGATTGCGACAGGGGGAAGGACAACTGTATGCACAGGCCACCCAGGGAACCGCGGCTGGCCTTCAGGGTGCCTGCGCCGTTGGTATAGATCGTCAGCCGGCGCTGGATGTTGAGGATGCCTGTCATTTCCATGAGGGAGCTGCCCAGAGCGGCGTTCTGAAGATTTTCCTGAATCTGGGCAAGCTGCCTGTCGGAAAGCTCCTCCCCGTTATCTTCTATGGAAATGGTCAGCTCCTCTGAGCTGCCAGAGACCCTTATCCGCAGCAGCCCGTCGTTCGCCTTGTTCCGCAGGCCGTAGTTGAAGGCATTTTCCAGGATGGGCTGTATGATCAGCTTCGGCACCAGGATATCGGCACAGGCCTCCGGCAGCGGGTCCGCCTCGATGCGCAGGCGTTCCTCGAAACGCAGCTGCTGAATCTCACAGTACAGCATGGCGTGATGGTATTCCTGGCGCAGGGGCATGTACTCCTGACTGTTGCGGGTGATATATTTAAAATACAGCCCCAGCGTGTCGGACATTTTCTGTGCCTCCTCATACAGCTCGTCCTGTATCATCCGGCGCAGCAGCAGGAAGGAGTTGTAGAGGAAGTGGGGGTTGATCTGGGCCTGAAGCTGCTTTAACTCCGCCTTATTTAAGAGGAGCTGCCGCTGGTAGTCCTTTTCGATCAGGGTCTCTAATTTCTGCGCCATCTGGTTAAATTCCCGGTACAGATAAGAGAAATCTGAGTTTTTCTTTTCCAGTATCCGCACGCTGTAATTTTGGCGGTTGATATCCTGAAAGGCCCCCACCAGCGCCTTTATGGGCTTGCGGATCAGCGTGTGGCTGCCCCAGAGGAAGAAGCAGCAGGAGAAGAGGACGAACACAGCGAAGCAGAGAATCAGATGCTGATAGATTCTCACATCCGAAAACAGCTGTTCTTCCGAAAGAAAATAATGTATCTGGATATCCCCGTGGGGGATGGAAGAGGAAAAGCGGTGGTACTGTTTTCCGTCAATAGTAATCCGTTCATTATCATCATTGCGCGTTAGCTGTGTCATCTGGTCCCTCGTGAGGTTCGTAAGTTGATAGGAACCACTGAATGCGTCCAGAAGGTAATAAGGGCTGTATTCGGTGACGGTATTCCTTATCAGCGATTCAATGGTCTGTGAGGATAAATCCACCCGAAGAAAATAGCCGGAACCTTCCGTGGGGAAAATGAGTTCGCTTAACTGATGCTCCTGCAGGATAAGAAAATCAGAGTAGATATGCTTCTCTACCAGTTGCCGATATTCTTCCGGGGTGAAGCGGGAGAAGCTGCCCTCCGGGTCTCCATTGCTGTTATAAGCCTGTCCCCGATCCTGATAATAGACGATAAAATTATCGATATACTGATTGGCGTTGGCGATACTGGTCTGCTGTTCCTGTATAAGAAGAAGATTTTTGGCTGTTTCGTAAGCGTCCGCAGGGTAATTGACATTGGCCAGTTGGCGAAGATTTGCCTGACCGGCCATTTCTGTTGCAGTGTGGTAGATCAGCTCAAATTCTCTCGCAAGGGTCTGCGCCGTTGCGTCAGTTTTCGTTTGGATGGAACGGAAGACACGGCTGCGCTGGGATGTAACATTTTGCTGGAGCAAAAACATACTGAAAAGGAAAAAGGGTATGATAATAGCGAAAAAGAGCAGAACCAGTTTCTTAAAGGTGATATTGTTATTCATACGGTTTCCTCCCGAAATAACAGAGTCGGATGAAGTTGCTCCGGTTGTTATAGATAAGGGTATTTTGTTAATGTGTAGTATATCATGAAGTATTATACTACAAAATCTTGTCTGTTGAATATTTTTTTGTGCTTAGAGGGGAAGAAAGTCATGAAATCAAACAGATGTCATGAGAATGGATGGAAGATTTGCAGTCGAGAGTTATATAATATATCCAAGCTGCAGCGAAAATAAATTTTTCAAGTAAAGGAGAAGAATAAATATGAAAAAAAGA
>CALWLN010000112.1 GCA_944381535.1 uncultured Lachnospiraceae bacterium | reverse complement strand
TATGAACAAATTTACGTATTCTTATCCCACAAAGGTATATTTTGGACAGGGAATCGCCGCGGAGGCGTTGCGGCAGGAGCTTGCCGGGGGTGGAAGGACCGTTATGCTGGCCTACGGCGGCGGTTCGGTGAAGAAGAACGGCATCTATGAAGAAGTGAAGAAGTTTCTGACGCAGGCGGACAAGGAAGTGGTGGACTTTTCCGGCATTATGCCAAATCCCACCTACGCCAAAGTGCAGGAAGGCGCCAGGCTGGCAAGGGAGCGCCAGGTGGATTTTATTCTGGCGCTTGGCGGCGGCAGCGTCATTGACTGCTGCAAGGTAATTTCTGCCCAGGCCATGACGGAGGAGGATATCTGGGACATGGAGTACACGGCCGGAAAGTTTCCTGTGACCGGGATTCCCATGGGCGCCGTTGTCACCGCCTCCGGCACCGGGGCGGAGATGAACGCCGGTGCGGTCATTACCTATGAAGAAAAGCTGTGGAAGGGGCCCATTGTAGGAACTGCCGCTTCCTTTGCCGTTCTTGACCCCTCCTACACCGCATCGGTTCCCGTTATGCAGGTGCTTTCCGGGGCCTTTGATACCTTGAGCCATGCCATGGAGACGTATCTGGGCAATTCCGACGAGGACAACGTGTCCGATGATGTGGCCCTGGCGATCATGCGCAACACCGTTGTCAACATGCGGCGTCTGCTTGTGGACGTCAATGACATGCAGGCCCGGGGCAATCTCATGTGGGATTCGGCCATGGCGGAGAACGGTATTTTGAAGGTGGGGCGGCTCACAGATTTCCAGGCTCACCAGATTGAGCACCAGCTTGGGGCTTACACCGACTGCAATCACGGGCAGGGACTGGCGGTCATCCATCCGGCTTATTACCGCCATATTTTAAAGGATGCGGAGGAAAAATTCACCCGCTTTGCCAAAGAGGTGTTCCAGGTGAATACGGCGGAGGAAGGGCTGGAGGCACTGAGCGCCTTTATCCGGGAGTGCGGGCTGCCAACAAAGATGGGTCAGCTGAAATCCAGGGTGGAGATTACCCCGGAGGTGCTCCGTCAGGTGGCCGATACCTGCAACATTATAAAATGCAATCCACGTGAACTGAGCCGGGAGGAGATTTACGAGATCCTCTGCGAGTGTATGTAGGAGGAAATACTATGAAGAACAAGAGAGGTATTATTTCTGTGTTAGTAATCGCGGCAGTTGTGATCCTTATCTTTGTGGGGTATAACATTTACCGGCACCCGGCCATGTTTCGGAATCTGTCGGACGAATCACTCAGCACGGACGAGGTCGAAGCGCTGAGGGCAGAGATTGCCGCTAAAGAAGACAAACGGATACTGGTGGCCTATTTTTCCCATTCCGGGACCACCAGGAATGTGGCCAACGCGCTGAGCGAAGAGACCGGGGCGGATCTGTTTGAAATAGCCCCCCAGGAGGAGTATTCCAATGTCTATTTCCGGTCCAACAGTGAAATACGGAGCAATGCCAGGCCAGCCCTTTCCGCTTCGGTGGAAAATATGGAGGACTATGACATTGTGTTTGTGGGCTATCCCGTGTGGTGGCATGCCACGCCGGCGCCCGTCAATACCTTCCTGGAGAGCTATGATTTTACAGGGAAGCTTGTGATTCCCTTCTGCACCAGCGGCGGCAGCGATATTGAGGAAACCATGCCGACCTTTTTTGAATTCCTGCGCGGGAGTGGCGGTGTACGGGGAGAGACGGATAACCGGCACCGGACAGATCAGCGACTGGCTGGCGGAGCTTGATTTGAATCTTGGCAATGAGAGCACCCAGGGGGACCCGTCCGGGTCCGCAGGGGATACGGCTTCGGATGACAGAGTCCTTGTCGCCTACTTTTCCTGGTCGGGAAATACGGAGGAGATGGCCTCCTATATTGCGGAACAGACAGGCGGTGACCTGTTGGAAATTCAGCCGGAAACGCCCTATCCCACAGACTATAACGAGTGCGGCGACGTGGCCCTGGCGGAGCGGGACAGCAACGCGCGCCCGGCAATCGTGGGCCTGCCGGATTCCATTGAAGAGTACAACACTATCCTGGTGGGTTATCCCATCTGGTGGCATACGGCGCCTATGATTATCGGAACTTTTCTGGAGAGCTACGATCTGACCGGCATAGAAGTGTATCCCTTTACCCAGTCCGCTTCCATGGACACGGAGCAGTTTGACAATTCCGTTGGGTTTGTGCGGGAAAACGCCGCCGGCGCAACGGTGCATGACGGATTATTTGCCAGGCCCTCCGATACGGCTGCCATTGACGCCTATCTGTCCGAAAATGGTCTTGTCCGGTAAGGGTGAGCCCTTTGGCAGTCGGATTAGAAAGCAGGTGCGACATGAGAAAAAGAATACAGGCTCTTTTGATTTGTTTTGTGCTTCCGTTTTCCCTGGCGCTGGGCGGCTGTGGGAAATCCGGGGAAGGTGCTTTCGGCATTTTGCGGGAGGCGGAGGAGGAATCCCTGCCGGGAAGCCAGGAGGATACGCTATCGGAAGTCCAGGAGGGCATATTGCCGGGAAGATACAGCCGCAGAGAATATGCGCGATACCTCCGGTACAGTGCGGCTGGAGCTGATGCCGGAGTAAAAAGCAGAAGTTGAAAATGAATAAACAAAGGAGTATGTGATTATGATGAAAAAAATGACAGCTATCATT
>CALWLN010000111.1 GCA_944381535.1 uncultured Lachnospiraceae bacterium | reverse complement strand
ATTTTCTTCAAATGTATTGTGTAATGCTTCCAAACGGGTTGATTTTTTAGCCATGTCTAATCTTCTCCACTTGTTATATTTATTCTAAAACGATTATATCAGATATGCCGAAAAAAAAGAATAGGTTTTCCTATTCTTTTTTCTGATAGTAACATTTCTGTAATTTTACAAGTTTATCCTGTCCGGCCTCTTTTTCTTCTTGCTTTTTTCTCAATTTTTTGTTATATTCCTTTTATCAAAGCTTGCGGCGGAGATTCCGCCGTTCCACAATCGCAGAGCTTTTATCTTCAGCGATTGTCCGTATTTCACAGGGGGTTTGATACCTCCTCTGCTATTATTTTCATTTCACATTCCAAACAAAGCATGGAATTTATGGGAAGTGTTTCTTTTTTTCGTATCTGCGTTGTTTTTCCGTGGTGAAGTTGCTATAATAATGCTATGATTATTGAGATTGCGACATTCCTGTCAGAACGAGAGCGAGAGGTTCCCATAAATTCCCAAAAGTAGAAGGGAGATTATGTATGGGAACCAGTCAGAACACAAAGCAAACTACGAATCGGCAAGAAAACCAGCCACAAAAGGTGGTGCAGAACTCGAAATCCAGGGATAACGGCGCAAAAATCATTTTTGATGACCCTATATTCTGCGCGGAATTTCTTCGGGGCTATACGGATATCGAATTATTGAAGGACGTACAGCCCGAGGATATCGAAGATATTTCCGAACGTTTTCTCCCCATGTGGCAGGAAGGCCGGGACTCTGATTCTGTCAAAAGAATCCATTTAAAGGGATTATCTCTGTTTCTGATTGCCATTGTGGAGCACCAGTCCGGCGTGCATTTTGATATGTGCTTCCGGCTTCTTCGCTATATTGTTATGGTGTTGACGGATTATGCGTCAGAGCAGGATAAGCTGCACCAGGGAATCACCAAAACAAAGGATTTCAAGTATCCGCCCATTATTCCGATTGTCTATTATGAGGGGACCGAGACCTGGACCGCCGCCTGCAATTTCAAAGATAGAGTATATTTAAGCGATGTGCTTGGAAAATATATTCCCAGTTTTGAGTATGTGGTGGTTCCTCTTACTTCCTACAGTAATGAGGAATTAATTGCCAGGAGGGATGAACTATCACTGATCATGCTCATCAATAAACTGAGAAGTTCAGAGGATTTTAAGAAGTTGAAGGATATTCCACAGGAATACTTCCGACATCTGGAGAAGAACACACCGGAGTATCTGCTACAGTTGATCAGTAAGATTGTAGCCGTATTCCTTTATCGGCTCAATGTGCCGCGCAGGGAAGTGGAGCATTTCACAGACCAGATTAAACGGAGGGAATTTGATATGTTGTTTGATAGTTTTGAAGCTTATGATGTGCAGGAGACGCGAAGAATCAGCAAAGAGGAAGGGAAAGCTGAGGGAATGGCTGAATTCATTCTGGAAATCCTCAGTGCCTTAGACAGCGTGCCGGAAGATTTAAAAGAGCGCGTTTTAAAGGAAACTGACCTTGAACTGTTGAAAAAATGGCTAGTGCTGGCCATTCATGCGGGAACACTACAGGAATTTCAAAGTAAAGCCGGAATTTAGAAGCACATGTTATACGACAAAGATATCCGGGAACCGTTATTCGAGTTCCTGGAGACAACCTATGGAAAAATAAGAATCCTGGAAGAAAAGCAGATGGGACGAACGCCCGGAGAGAATCCGAAGCTGAACTGGAAGAAGAAGCTAAGCCTGCTCTGGCGGCCGGAGCTTGCCCATATACAGGAATTGAATCAAATGCCCGGATACAAGGAAAAAAGCAAGCAGTTTGTGGCGGAAAAAATTTTGTTGAAGGTTCCGAAGGAGACATTGCGGCTGCAAATCAGCGAGGAACTGTTTGAACGGGATTATACGAGGATTGCCGAAATCATACAGGAGTACCGCAGGCAGCGGACAAAACCGGGAAAGAAGCGGAGAAGAAGGTAACATGGAGTATTCAGAAATTTTACAGGGGGAAGCATACCGCTTTCTGGAGACTAATGAGCACTTGGGAAAACATGTGATTCTGCTTGGGCTTGCAGGCAGCTATGCCTATGGGACCAATCAGGAGCACAGCGATGTGGATGTGCGGGGCGTCGCCCTGAACCGGAAATCCGATTTGCTTGGAATGACAGAATTTGAGCAGTACGTGGATGATCAGACGGATACCACCATCTATTCCTTTAAGAAAATGATCACGTTGCTTCTAAGCTGCAATCCAAATACCATCGAGCTTTTGGGTCTGAACCCGGAGCATTATCTGTATCTGAATGAGATTGGGCGGGAGCTGGTTTCAAGCAGCAGATTATTTTTGTCAAAGAGAGCCATTCAATCCTTCGGCGGATATGCGGATGCGCAGCTTCGCAGGCTGCAAAACGCGCTTGCCAGAGATTCCTATCCCCAGAGGGAAAAGGAACAGCATATTTTCAATTCCCTGAAAAATGCCATGTATGATTTCCGGAGAAAATATGAAAAGATTCCGGAGGGCAGCCTGCGGATCTATGTGGACAAAGCCCAAAATCCCCGGCTTGACAGTGAGATATTTCTGGACGCCAGTCTGGAACACTATCCTCTTCGGGATTACCGGAACATCTTAAGCGAGATGAATAATATCATCCGGGATTATGACAAAATAGGAAAACGGAACAAAAAGAAGGATGACAATCATCTGAATAAACATGCCATGCATTTGATCCGCCTGTTTATGATGGCAATCGATATCCTGGAAAAGGGAGAGATTCGTACCTTCCGCAAACAAGAGCATTTCCTGCTGATGCGGATACGCAGCGGAGAATTCCAAAAGGCGGACGGCACTTTCCGGGAGGAATTTTATGAAATGCTGGCGGATTATGAGAGGAAGCTGGATTTTGCGGCGAAGCATACGATTCTTCCAGATGAGCCGGATATTGAGGCGGTGCAGGAATTTATGATACGGGTAAATGAGAGGGTGGTAAAGGATGAAATATAAGGATTTTGAGGGTACAATTCAGGATTTAATCGAACAGAAGCTGCGGGAAATTGAGGGGAAGGAGCATGTGAAGGTACTTCATGCGGTGGAATCGGGAAGCAGGGCCTGGGGCTTTGCCTCCCCGGACAGCGATTATGACGTGCGGTTCATATATGTAAGGCCCATGGACTATTATCTGGGGCTGGAGGAAAAGCAGGATTTTATCAACTGGGAACTGGATGAAACCCTGGATATCAACGGATGGGATCTGTCCAAGGCTTTGCAGCATTTTCACAGATCCAATGCCACCTTATACGAATGGAGCAATTCCCCCATCGTGTACCGGACGACGCCGGAATGGACAGGGATAAAAGCCGTATCCCAACATTATTTTTCCTGCAAGGCAAGCATGTATCATTATTACGGCACAGCCAAAAAGAATTATAGCCAGTATCTTATGGATGACATGGTAAAATATAAAAAATACTTCTACGTTCTGCGCCCGCTTCTGGCCTGCAGGTGGATTGAGGACAGGAAATGTCCGCCCCCGGTGCTTTTCTCGGCGCTGGCGGAGGCGGAGCTGGAGGCGGGATTAAAGACAGCCGCGCAGCGGCTGCTGGAAGCCAAGGCGCGGATGAAGGAGACCGAAAGGGGCCCGCGGATGGAAGTCTTAAATGACTATATCCGCAGGAGCCTTTCGGAGTATCAGGAAAAGATTGCCAATATGCCGGATGACCGGAATCCGGACTGGACGGAGTTAAACCGCGTGTTTCGGGAAAATGTGAATCTTATATAAGCCGCATGGGGTTACTTGCGCTTCAGCAGTAATACTCTGCTCGTCCACGGGATCGAAGCCGAAAAATCAAGACCGGGACTGTCAGCGCCAAAGGTCAGGGAAACAGCTTCCGGCCTCGTATCCAAATTCGTAACCGCCCAGGAAGCACTTCCTCCGGCAGCCCCATCAAGCGCCTGGAAAGACGATTCTCCGGCAGCTCTATCAAGAATCAGCGGCGTCAGGTCACAATGGGCCGTGCCCGGTTCCTGGGCGAACAGAAGCAGCAGACTTTCCCCATCCCTGGTGAAGCTGAAAATATTAATTTTCTCGGACAGATACAGCGGCAGATACGTCCCCTCCGCCACAAAGGGCCGAATCACGGTCTTGTACTGGGTAAGGCAGTCTTTCATCACTGCCAAAGTCCGTTCCGAATACTCCGTAAGCCGGTGGGAGATTCCGAACTGGTGCAGCATGGCAAGGCGCATGTGATAGCGGATCTCTTCCGGGGACAGTGTCTCCAGATCCAGATTGGGGAAGGGAGAACTGCCGTCGGTAGTCACCGTATTGGACCACATGAAGTGCAGAAGCTGCCGGGGCAGGAACCAGCGGCTGGCCTCCTTGAACTGGTGCATTTGGTGAGTGGAATAATCCGGATCACTTAAGAAATGGATGTGGGCGTGGCGTCCCATCTCCAGATTCAGCCGCTGGCCGCCGGAGCTGCAGTTCTCGATCACCAGATTGGGGAAACGCCGGCGCAGCCGGTCCAAAACGGCGTACAGCCCTTCGTAATGCTTCAGTAGGCCGTCCCCTGGCCCGTGTCCGTGACCTGGGGCGTTGCAGCCAAGGCCAGGGTCCAGATTGAAATCCAGCTTCCAGTAAAGGGCTCCGCACTGCTCAAACAGACGGCACATGGTCTCGTAGGCCCACTCCTGAACCGCTGGGGAGGCGAAGCAGACGCATCCCAGATTTTCGCCGTCTCTGAGGGCGGCATATTCGGGGTGCTCCTTTAATAAGGTGGATTCAACACCCAACCCCTCCAGCTCGCACCAGATACCCAGACCCATGCCAATCTCTTCAAGCCGCTCCCGGAGCCAGGCCAGACCGTGGGGGAAGCGGTCTCGGTTGACGCGGTCCCAGTCTCCCCGCACCAGAAACCACTCCTCGGTGTCGTCATCGCTTCCGAACCAGCCGGCGTCCAGCATGACGGTTTCCACGCCCAAAGCTTTGGCAATCCGGGCATTGGCGAGAATGGTCTCCTCGTTGATGTGGCGGTCCTCATAGGCCCACCAGTGGTTGTAAATGACAGGCATTTCGTGGTAGACCCGGTGGTCGGCAAGGCGGGACAGAGCAAATTCCTGTTTGGTCCGGTAACTTTCCGTCATGGAGTGATACCGGTGAACCAGAATTTCCGGGTAACGGAAGGTCTCTCCCGGCCGCAGCTCTGTGGAAAAGTCCGGGTCCGGGGTGCGGATGGTGACAATAACGGCATGTGCAAGAGGGGTCACCTCCACTCGGTAATTCCCCGAGGTACAGATGGCGAAGTCCAGGGAGCATGCCTCCCCGGAAAGGGTGAAGAAGGGGGAGGTTTGCGCGCTGCACCGGCCCTTCGTATTTTCGAAGGCGAAAGACCCGGAGAGAGGAGCTTCCTGCCGGCAGCCTTCAGCGTGTGGCGAAGCGATCAGAGCAGTTTCCTGCCGGCAAAATTCCCGGCCCCAGGAAGATTGATACCAGCGCAGCGTATCAAAGGTTCCTTCCAGGGTCAGCGAGAGAAATACAGGGTCGTCAAGAAGCGCCGGCTTGTCAAAAACGTTTTCGGCGATACGGCACAGAGATTGGACCGCAGTGCTCTCTGGCTCAAAAAAAGGTTCTTTAAAAATCAGAAAATCGTTGGTATTCATAGCTATTCCTCCGTAAAATCATCCTGGCAATCTCATTTTCCATGAAAATTTAACCAGTTCATTATAAACGTTTTCGGAGGGATTTGCAAGAAAATCCTACGTTTTTCCTTGGCGGCTTTAAACCACGGCAAAAAAATGACGAAAAACCTAAAAAAAAGTAAAAAAAAGTATTGACTTTCTCTAAAATCTGATGTACAGTAATTACAACAAGACCGAAAACGTTTACGGTTCTGCTCAGACAGGGAAAGGCGTCCTGAGGCGCCGGGAGGCGTTTTTCCCTGTCCGGACCGAAACGGACGTGAAAAATTAAAAGTCAAGGAGGAGCGCAGTCTTTATGAGTAAGCGGAAATCGAAGACAAAAGAAATAACTGTCAAGAGAAGCTTTGGGCAGGAAATGAAAAAGAACTGGGCCTATTATCTGATGATGCTGCCGGCCGGGGTTCTTCTGTTCCTGTTCTCTTACCTGCCCATGCGGGGCCTGGTAATTGCGTTTCAGGATTACAATGTAATGGACGGTTATGCAAGCCCCTGGTCAGGCTTAGAGAACTTCAGGTTCTTCTTCACCAGCGAATACGCCTGGCGGACCACACGGAATACGCTTGTAATCAACTTCGCTTATCTGATAACCACTACATTCTTTGCAGTGCTTGTGGCTATCCTGTTGAATGAGATGAAGGGGAAGGTGTCCAAGAAGATTTACCAGAACGCCATCTTTATTCCCTACTTTATTTCCTCAGTAGTTGTGGGTATGCTGATCACGGACATGATCTTTGCGGATTCCCAGGGCGGTGTCGTCAACCAGATCATCGTATTGTTCGGAGGCGACCCCATCAAGTGGTCCACGGTACCCATTGCCTGGCCTTTCATTATTGTATTTGCCCATCTGTGGCAGCAGGTCGGCTACACCTCCATCGTGTACCTGGCCAGTATCGCGGGCTTTGACAAGGAGCTCTACGAAGCGGCTTCCCTGGATGGCGCCAGCCGGTGGCAGAGGATCAAGAGTATTACCATACCCCTTCTGATGCCGTCCATCATCATTATGATGCTTTTAAGTATCGGAAATATGCTCCGAGGCGACTTTGCCAATATCTACGCCATCATCGAGGACAACGGTATGCTGTTTAAGTATACGGACGTAATCGATACCTATGTATTCCGTGCCGTGAAGCAGGCGGCGGACTTTGGAACCACGACGGCCATTGGCCTGTATCAGTCGGTGGTAGGCTTTATCCTGGTGGTGTTCTCCAACTGGCTGGCCAAGAAGTATGATAAAGATACGGCGCTATTCTAAAGAGGGAGGGAGAGACAGATGAAACGTCATAAGAAAAGATTTACCATCGGCGATGTGCTCATGCATCTGGCCATGATAATTGCAAGTGTGATATGTTTGTATCCCTTCGTCCTGAGCTTTATGGTGTCCATCACCGATGAGAGCACCGTGGTGCGCAACGGCTTCCAGCTGATCCCGGAGAAATTTTCCTCCGTGGCCTATCAGACGGTGTTTACGGACGGAAGCATTTTTAACGGTTATGTGGTCACCATAATCATAACGGTGGTGGGAACGTTGCTTTCCCTGGTGATTTCGGCCCTGGCGGCCTACGCCATGTCCCTGCCAAGGGTACAGTACCGGAATGTATTTGCCATGTTCATGTACATTCCTACGGTGTTCAGCGCGGGCCTGCTGCCCTGGTATCTGGTATGTACCAACACGCTGCATCTGCAGAATACTATATGGGCCTTGATTTTGCCGTCGCTGATATCGCCCTTTAACATTTTCCTGATGAGGAATTACTTTAAGTCCATCCCGGCTTCCCTGGTGGAGGCGGCGGAGATCGACGGCTGCGGCACCTGGAAGACCGCTTTTGTGATCATCTTCCCCCTGTCCAAGCCGATCCTTGCCACCATTACCCTGTTCGCGGGGTTGGGCTACTGGAACAACTGGGCCAACGCCCTGTACTTCATCAATGATAAGAAGCTGTATCCCCTGCAGTACATGCTGTTCCGGATTGAGCAGATGATACGGGATATCCAGCAGAACGGTACCTTAAGCAATATGCAGGTGCCCACCGTAACCTTCCAGATGGCTACGCTGTTTGTGACTATCGGGCCGATCCTGCTGCTGTACCCCTTCGTACAGAAGTATTTCGTAAAGGGTATCATGATCGGAGCCGTAAAGGGCTAGTTTGCGGCAGCAATAATAGCGAATTGTTAATTTTACAGAAACCATTGAGTTGATATTATACCCGCGAGGGATAATATAGAAGCTGCGACTTCCGAAGGGGAAGCGCGAAACAAAATCTAATGAAAGAGGAGCGAATATCTATGAAGAAGAAACTGTTATCCATGTTACTTGTATCAGCGATGGCCGTGACCCTTCTGGCTGGCTGCGGAGACAATAATGCTTCCGGCGATAACAAGAATGAAACCGAAGAGAATGGCGGTAGCGAGGCGGAGGAGCCCAGCGGCGACGTCGTGACCCTGACCTTTGCCAATACCGGAGCGGAGCCGGCCTGCAATAAGCAGGTGCTTGAGGCCATCAATGAGAAGCTTCTGGCTGACGGCCTGAACATCCAGGTGGAGACGGTTTACCTGGAGGACTACTGGAATACCCTGGCTATGAACATTGCCGGCGGTTCGGAATATGACCTGGCATGGGCACATTCCAGCACCCTGGCAGACCTGGTTGGCCGGAAAATCTATCAGCCTATCGGCGATGCCCTTGACTCCGTTGGCCAGGACCTGAAGGCCAAGACCCCCGACTACGTGCTGAAGGGCGGCACCATCAACGGTGAGATTTACGCCATTCCCCGTGTGATCCCCACCACCGGGTTCAACAACACCTTCGATGTGAGAAAAGACCTGATGGATAAGTACGGCATTGAGGAGATCACCACCATCGAGCAGTTGGAGCAGTACTTCCAGGCGGTTCTGGACAACGAGGAGGGGATGTATCCCTACAGCGGTTCCAACATCAACCCCATGACCACCGTATACGCCAACTATCACTTCATCCTGGGCGACGGTATCTCCGCGATGTATGTAGACCCCGCTGACCCCGAGCTTACTGTAAAGAACTTCTGGGCTTCCGATGAGTTTACAGAGATCATGAACAAGAGAATGGAGTGGGTGGAGAAAGGCTATCTGCAGTCCGATACCAGCACCTTCCAGAACCCGGATACCGGTTTTGAGAATGGCGTGGTTGCAGCCGTTGACTCCAACGTGATGCGTGTCAGCGAACGTGTGGACGGCATGAAGAATACCCTTCCCGATGCGGTTCCCTACACCGTAATGCTTGAGCCCCAGACCCGTTACATCTTCAGCGCAGGCGACAACATGCTGGCAGTTCCCAGCACCAGTAAGCACGTGGAGGAAGCGATTAAGCTGATCCAGTGGTTCAAGACCAACCAGGAGAACTACGATCTGTGGTCCTACGGTGTGGAAGGCACCAACTATAACCTGAACGGTGAAGCTGTGGATATCAGCGGCATTGATTCTGAAAATGTGTACAGCCCGAACCTGTGGATGTGGAACGATCTGGATATGGCAAGATTCTCCGCTAATTATCCGCAGGATCAGCTTGACCGGCTGATGACCTGGGATGACAATTCCCAGCAGTCTCCGCTGCTTGGCTTCGTGCTTGACCAGAGCGAGATCGGCGCCGAGTGCAGCCAGATCCAGGCGGTTATGACGGAGTACGCCGAAAACCTCTTAACCGGTATGGTTGACGTAGATGACGTGAGAGACGAGTTCCTTGCAGCCCTGGATGCCGCCGGTATCGACAAGGTGATCGAGGAGACCCAGCGTCAGGTAGATGAGTTTGTTGCAGCCCAGGCTGAGTAAGTAAGAAGGACAGGCTGGCGGACACAAGGTGGACCACAGCAAGAATGAGAAATCCTGTTTCTGACCCACGGAGGGAATATTCCCTCCGTGGAGGAAGTGGGATATAACCTAAAACAGGAAGAAGAAAAGAACACATGTAGCCATGTATGCCATCTTCTTCCTGTTTTTTCATGAAAAGACACAAGGAGGACAAATATGAAGTACGAAGCAGTGATTTTTGATCTGGACGGCGTCATCTGCCACACGGACAAATATCATTTCCAGGCCTGGAAGGCATTGGCGGATAAGCTTGGGATCTATTTTGACGAGACGATCAACAACCGGCTTCGGGGCGTAAGCCGGATGGAGAGCCTGGAGATTATTCTGGAGCGCTACGACGGCACCCTCACCGACGAGGAGAAGACCCGGTATGCGGATGAGAAGAACGACATCTACAAGGAACTGTTAAAGCAGATGAGCCCTGCGGATTTAAGTCCCGAGGTGAAGGACACACTCGACCAGCTTCGGGCCAGGGGTGTGAAACTGGCCATCGGTTCCTCCAGTAAGAACGCAAGATTTATCCTGGGACAGATTGGCCTGGGGGATTATTTTGACGCCATCTCCGACGGCAACAACATCACCAACTCCAAGCCGGATCCGGAGGTGTTCGTAAAAGCGGCGGAGTTCTTAGGGATTCCGGCAGGGAAGTGCCTGGTGGTGGAGGATGCCGAGGCCGGTATCCAGGCTGCCACAGCAGGCGGTATGGACAGCGCGGCCATGGGAGACGCGGCGCGTTATCATATCGCCACTTATGATATGGACAGCTTTGCGGATTTGTTGAACATTGTTTAAGGAGTACCAAAATGAAAGGAATCAGAGTGGATAAGCCCGGAAACAAGCCCTATCTTGTGACGGGCCATAAAATGTATATGATTGGAAGCCAGGACGGCCTGTTCCCGGAGAGAGGAGAGCATCTTCCCTATCAAATGTGGGGCGTGTGGGCTCCGCCGGTGAAGGTATTAAACGGCCTCTGGCTTAAGGTGAACGGCGAGTTGGCCAGCCTGGCATCAAGCTATGAGCAGCTTCCCTACGGAGCTTCTTTCCGCTATGAGGAGCAGGACTTTCGCATGGAGCGCTTTCAGTTTATTCCCCAGGAGGAGAAGGGGCTGATTCTTCGGATCTCCCTGGAAAATCTCTCTGAAGAGACACGGGAATATGAATTGTCTCTGGGGCTTCAGGCTAATCTGATGCCTGTATGGCTGGCGGAACGGGCCGGTATCGAGGACGGGAAGGACAGCGCAGCCTTTGAGGAAGAGACGGGCCGGCTGTTCCTTACGGATGACAAAAATCCCTGGACGGCGGTGGTAAGTTCCGACGGAAAAATGCAGCTTATAGAAGGAGCACAGGTTCCTCAGGAACGGAGGGAGAATCCCCTGGACTGCTACTGTGAGGTGGCTGTCGGCGTGGAAATTTTGCCGGGAGAGAGCAGGACTGTGGATTTCTATCTGGCATTTTCGGAGCATTCCAGGGAGGAAGCCCTGGCGTCTCTGGAAGTTCTGGAGCAGGGAAAAGATAGGCTTTTGAAGGAAAAACAGGACATTTATGAGGGGATCGACAGGACGGCTGTTTTGACGCTGCCGGGACAGCCTCTCTGGGAGGAGATGTACCGCTGGACAAAGTATATCAACGACTGGATCGTGCGGAAGGTGGACGGCGTAGGCTGCGGCGTGGTGGCCGGGTACGCGGAGTTTCCCTGGTGGTTTGGAAACGACACCAACTACATCGCCCCCGCTCTTCTCATGCAGGGGGACTATGAGTCCTGCAAGGCTACTCTGCGGCTGGTGAAGGAGCGCTCTGAGTCCTGCAACGGCAACGGCCGGGTGGTGCACGAGATTTCCAGCAACGGGCAGGTCTACTATGAGGGCATGACTACGGAAACACCCCAGTTCGCGGACACAGTGTGGACAGTATACCAGTGGTCCGGGGACAGGGAGTTTCTGGAGGAAATGTATGACTTCTGTGTCAGCGGCATGGACTGGATAGAATCCATGTGCGAGGACGGCCTGCCCAGGGGTTACGGGATCACCGAGATCGCGGGACTGGACTGCTTCTGCTGTGACACGGCGCTTCTGACCATCCGGGGCTTTGAAATTTTATCCCGCATGTCCGAGGCCCTGGGCAAGGAGGAGAAGGCCAGGGAATATGCCAGAAAGCAGCAGGAGACCTGGGACATCTTCCAGAAGGAATTTTATCTGCCCGAGTATGGTATCTATGGCGATATGGTGGCCTATAAGGAGGAGATCATTCCCAGGGCAGAGACCTGGAAATATACCCTGAGAAGCTTCCCCATCACCGAGGAGGAGGCCATCATGGGCGAGTCAAGCTGCAAGAAGGACAAATCCCCCGAGGACGCGGCGGAGAAGGCCCGCCTGAAAAAACGCATGGAAGGCGTTGTGGAGGAAGCAAAGAAGATGAAGGACAATAGCCGGAAGGCTTTCTATCTCTTTGGCGGCCACCACTCTACCATTGCCATGGAGCTTGGGTATCTGAAAGGGAAACAGGGCGCCGACATGTTTGCGGCCCTGGAGGAGCTGGACCGCCGGGAGCACGCGGCTGTGGAAAATAAAATGCCCATCGGCGGCGGAAGAGAAATCATGGCCTTCGCAAATGTGGGCAATCTTGACGGCATTCTCGACAATATCCGGTGGATTGCGGAGGGCTTCAGTAAAGTGATGCCCGGGGCTACCAACGAGATTTATCCCGAGATGGGATGTTTCGTGCAGGCCTGGAACAGCTTAAGTACCATGTGGCCCTATGCGTTCAGTATCTTCGGTATCCGTCCGGACGCCTATCGGAAAAACATCCGTCTTACCCCCTGTGTGGGAGAGGCGGTAAACGGCATGTCCCTTACTGATCTTCGGATTGGCGGGGAAGGCTTTGACTTCTCCTATGAGCGGACCGGGGAGGAAGATATCATCCGTGTGAAGCGGCCCTCTAAGGATTGGACCGTGGAGCTCGCCAACGCCGGAGACCATTTGACATTGATCGTGGAGGACTAAAATCATGCGACAGTATATTTTAAAGGATTTTCCGCTGGATAATGACAGCCTGAAGCTGGGCGAGACCATTTTCCATAACGCCAACGGCTATCTGGGCGTCCGGGGAAATTTTGAAGAGGGCTATCCGGAAGGATACGACTCCATCAGAGGCACTTATATCAACGGCTTTTACGACTATGCTTCCATGCCCCAGGCGGAGAAGTTGTATGGTCTCATTGAAGAAAAGCAGACCATGTTGAACGTGGCGGATACCCAGGGAATCGCGCTGTCCGTGGATGGAGAGACCTTTTCCCTCTTTGAGGGTACCGTCTTAGAGCGGGAGCGGCTTCTGGACATGGACAAGGGCTTTACCCTGCGGCGGATTCTGTGGCGCTCTCCCTCCGGCAAGACAGTGCGGGTCAGCGTCAAAAGAATGGCCTCCTTCTATTTGCTTCCCTTATTTTTGGTGGAATACCGGGTGGAGGCCGTGGACTTTTCCGGTGAAGTGAAGCTTATTTCCGGCCACAAGGGGGATGTGCGCAACTACTTCGATCCCAAGGACCCCCGGGTTGCCGGAGAGTCCTTTCAGCACCTGTTTGTACAGTCCGTAAAGGAGCAGGATGGCATTTCCATGATTACTTCCACTACCTCCAAATCCGGCCTTACGGTGGTGAGCGCCGTCGCCAACCGTCTGGTGACCGGAAAGGGTCAGGCGGCGTCGGAGCGAAGCTTTTCGGAGACGGAGGCCTGGGAAACCTTTACATTCCCCATGGAAGCGGGAGATTCGGCCGTTTTGTACAAGTATACCGTTCTCTGCGACAGTATCCGGGCGAAGGACACGGAGGCTGAGGCGGAGAGCCTCATGGGCCAGGCCCTGTCCATGAATGTGGAAGAACTGTACCGCCATCAGGAGGAGTATCTGCAGAAGTTCTGGCAGGACTGCGCCGTGGAAGTGCAGGGAGACGCGGATCTGAACGAGGCCATCTGCTACAACCTCTATCAGCTGGTACAGTCCGCCGGAAAGGACGCGCACTGCAATATTGCGGCCAAGGGATTGAGCGGAGAGGGCTATGAGGGCCATTATTTCTGGGATACGGAAATGTATCTCCAGCCCTTCTATATTTTAAATGCCAGAGAGATTTCCAGGAATCTGATCCGCAACCGCTACTCCATCCTGGAGCACGCCAAGGAGAACGCAAGGCTTCTGGGACACAAGAAGGGGGCGGCCTTCCCCTGGCGCACCATTATGGGCAAGGAGTGCTCCGGATATTTCCCCTCCGGGTCCGCCCAGTATCACATCAGCGGCGACATTGCCTACTGTGTGACGGCTTACTACCTGGCTACCAAGGATCTGGACCTGCTGGAAGAGTGCGGCGCGGAGATTCTCATAGAGACCGCCCGGCTGTGGATTGATATGGGAAATTACTATAAGGGAAAATTCCAGATCAACGCCGTGACGGGACCGGACGAATATACCTGCTTGGTGAACAACAATTATTATACCAACGCCCTGGCACAGCACAACCTTCGGTGGGCCGTAAAGGCCGTGGAGCTGTTAAAGGAAGCGGGCCGGGAGAAGGAACTCTGCGCAAAGACCGGAATTACCCCGGAGGAGCTTGCGGAATTTAACAGGGCGGCGGATGCCATGTACCTTCCCTACGACGAAGAACTTGGCATCAATCCCCAGGACGATTCCTTCCTGCAGAAGGCTGTCTGGGATGTGGCTGCCATTAAGGAGGAAGAGAAGCCGCTGCTGCTTCACTATCATCCCATGTACCTGTACAGGTACCAGGTGTGCAAGCAGGCGGATACGGTGCTGGCCCATTTTATTCTGGAGGACGCCCAGGATCTGGAGACCATCCGCAGGTCCTTTGCCTACTATGAGAAGGTGACCACTCACGATTCCTCCCTGTCCACCTGTATCTACAGTATCGTGGCTTCCAGGCTGGGAGAGGTGGAGAAAGCTTACGAGTATTTTGGAGAGTCGGCCAAGCTGGATCTGTTCAATACCCACAAGAACACCAAGGACGGCATCCATACAGCCAACATGGGCGGCACCTACATGGCCATTGTGTACGGCTTTGGCGGCCTGCGCATCAAGGAACGGGGAATCTGCTTAAATCCCGTGATTCCCAAGCAATGGCAGGGCTACAAGTTTCGGTTCCTCTACGAGGACGCTTCCCTGGAGGTGATCGTGGACCGTGAAGTGTGCAGAATCTCACTTTTGAAGGGGAGCTCCAAGGAACTTTTGGTGTACGGTGAGACTTATACGGTGGAGCCGGAGAAGCAGTTGGAGATTGAAGTGAAATGGAATTAAATATGACAAAGGGCAGTCCCTGGAGACTGATTCTGAAGTTTTTGATACCGGTGGTACTTGGCAATATTTTTTACCAGTGCTATAATATCATCGACTCTGTCATTGTAGGGCAGTTTCTGGGCGTGAATGCCCTGGGAGCCGTGGGAGCCACCGGTTCCATCTCCTTTCTGATTTTTGGATTTGTAAACGGAATGACTACGGGATTTACCATTCCGGTGGCCCAGAAATTTGGGGAGGGGAACGAAGATGAGGTCAAGCGGAACGTGGGTTCAGCCCTGGTGCTGTCCGGAATCATTGTGGCGGTGATGACTGCGGTCAGCGTGGTTGGTATGAGGTGGATTCTCATCGTCATGCAGATGCCGGCGGATATCTACGATATGGCATATAGCTATATTATCGTGATCTGCGCAGGAATGTTCGGCCAGGTGCTTTACAATATTCTTTCCGCCATGCTTCGGGCCATCGGAAACAGCAGGGTACCTCTGTATTTTCTGATTGTGGCTTCCGTGATTAACGTGGTGCTGGACATTGTGCTGATCGCCGCGGCGGACATGGGCGTGGCGGGGGCGGCTTTGGCCACGGTGATTTCACAGCTGGTTTCCGGTCTGTTGTGTCTGATTTATATTCTGAAAAAGGTACCGGCCCTTAAGTGCGGCTGGCGGTATCTGCGGCTGGATAAGAACTGTTACAGGAAGCAGCTGCGGCTTGGGATTCCTATGGCGCTGCAGTTTTCCATTACCGCGGTGGGTACTGTGGTGACCCAGACAGCGTTAAATACCTTAGGTTCTGTGTATGTGAGCGCCTATGCGGTGGCGGGCAAGATTGAACAGGTTTTAAACCAGTTTTATGACGCTTTGGGCGCAACTATGGCAACCTACAGCGCTCAGAACTGGGGCGTCCAGGATATGGGGCGCCTGCGCAGGGGCACCCGGATTGCCGTGATCATTTCGGTGACATATTCGGTGCTGGCCTTTTTGATCGTAAATCCCCTGGCGCCCGCTTTGGTTCCGCTGTTTGTGGGTTCTGAGGCGGCCATGGTGACAGAGCACGTCAGTACTTACCTGCTGATCGGAACATCCTTCTATATTCCGCTGGGGATGATTCTGATTTTCCGCAACACCCTGCAGGGATGCGATTTTGCGCTGCTTCCCATGCTGGGCGGCGTGGTGGAACTGGCTGGCCGGTGCGTGGCGGCATTTCTGGCCATGCATTTTCACAGCTATATCGGGGTGTGCTTCTCTAACGCCTCGGCGTGGCTCTGTGCGGGGATATACCTGACCGTCGCCTATCTTGTGGTGATGGCGGGAATACGGAAGCGGGATGTAAAAGGAAAAGACGCCGTTTTGACGGCGCGGCAAAGGAGGATGGATTTAAATGGAATTAGGAATCATTAGCTGGATTCACGAGGAGGATTTCCGGGCAGCAAAGGAAAAGGGCCTGGAATTTGTGGAGCTGGATGTCAACTACAGGGACAAGGAATTTCTGGAAAATGTGGACAATGTTGCGGCTTACTCCAAGAAATATGAGATGCCTGTGCGGGCCGTCGGCCGCTGGGGAAGCACCCGTATTGACGCGGCGGGAATCATTGAGGAGGAGCTGGAACTGGAATACCGTCTCATTGACGCGGCGGCAAAGCTTCAGGCGAAGATATACATCACCGGCTGCAATTTTGTGGAGGAGCTTTCCTATATGAGAAACTGCCAGTACGCGGTGGACTATTTCCGGAAGCTTATCGACCATGCGAAGCCTTATGGAATCAAGATTGCGGTCTATAACTGCCGGTGGAACAATTTTGTCTGCGACGACATGGCCTGGACCATGATTCTGGGCGAACTGCCGGATCTGTACATCAAGTACGATACCTCCCACTGTATCTGCCATAAGGGAGACTACATGGCGGAGACCATGAAATGGGGCGAGCGTTTTGCCCACGTACATATCAAGGGCGTTGTGACGGTAAACGGCGAGCGGGTGGACGACCCGCCGGCGGGACTGGACAACACAAACTGGGGAGGCTTTATGGCGCTTCTGTATCTGAAGGGGTACGACGGAGGCTTAAGTATCGAGCCCCACTCCGAGACCTGGAAAGGGGAGCTGGGAGAGAAGGGTGTGAAATATACCATTGACTATATAAGGAAGATGGTATTTTAGTATAGGACGCTTGTTGCGTGGGGCGCAAAGCCCGTTGCCGGACAGGCTGTGAACAGTGATAAGTTCTGGCTTAGAAAGTGTGGGGCTGGTACACAGGTTATGAGTGTACCAGCCCGGCTTTTTGCGTTTGAAATCCGCCTCAATTTCGGCGGAACCGCCGTTATCAGAAAAGCAGAAGAAGAACAATAATTACTATCGTCAATACCGTAAAAAACGCAAGCATTGCCTTTATGGCTATCAGATGAAGGTTCTGCTTTGCCAATAGAGCAATTTTAATCTCTTCCGTTGTTAATTCATCCGAGGTATCGATAATATAATAACGTTTGTCCGCTGAAATCCTCACATTATCGTATTCATCCGCTTCCTCCTCCGTCAGATATACTTTATCATAGATTCCGGCTTCTTCCAGAAGGGAATCATATTCTTGCCTTGTCATACTCTGATTCTCCCCTTAAAAATGATGAATGTATTGTCTTCCGATCTCATTCCATTATACTACGGAAATCCTTCCGGGTAAATATAGGAAACGTATCTGTTTTTTCGGAAAAATACGAGCGGTTACTTTTCATGGGGTGGGGAAATATACAACTGGTAAAGTTGTTTTCACAGGAGATTTGAACCTTTTCAGCTTTTGACTGGCGCGTAGCCCTGGATGGCACATTTGTTATAAGCAGACCATGGAAAGACGCCGGCACTTGGCGAACCGACCGTTTACGGGCGGCGAGCCTAGTACCGCTGCGTCTTGATTTGAGCGGGAGCGTGTCTGCG
>CALWLN010000110.1 GCA_944381535.1 uncultured Lachnospiraceae bacterium | reverse complement strand
AGCTCCGGCTGGAAGTTTCCCCAGAGGATGGCCTGGCGTTGTATGCCAAGCGGGATGGAGATGCGGAATATACCAGACTTGGAACCTGGAGTGACGAACAGGTGGCGGCCTTCAAGGGAACCTATATTGACTGCATGGACGATAATGTAAGGCTGATTCTCCAGAATGGCTGTGACGTCACCCTGGACAACTTGAAAGTGAGTCTGCTGGCGGAAGACACGGAAGATCCGGATCCGGGCGAACCGGAAGATCCGGACCCGGAAGAGCCGGGAGAAAGCTTCTGGTTTGACAACGACTTCAACGATGCAAGTCTCAGCAATCTGAAAGGGGAAGCCCTGGCGGATGCGATTTTCGGTGAGGGGAACTATATCCTGGGCCATGGGGCCACCGACGCTACCATGAGGATAGAGAACGGGGCTCTGCGTATTATCGGCGATGATAACGGGACGCCCACCGACGGGGCGACCAAGAACAACCGAACCCAGATTTTACTGGCAAGGCACGAGGATATATCAGAAAAAGGCGCTGTGATTGAAGTGGACTACACGCTCCAGGAGGGCAGCTCCAATGCCTTTACCTTCGCCAGCAAGCCCATAGATGAGACTTTTAAGTCCGTTGATTCGGGCAATGTATGGATTTCCGGAATCTGGACCAATGCCGGATACCGTGCTTCCTTAAGGTGTACGGCCACGGAGAATTCCTGGACAAATCCGGGTATCGCAAACACTGCGGATACAACCTATAGCGCCATTGGCACCGCCTATAACCTAAGAATCGTGGTATCCCCCACGGATGGAATAAAGTTATATGCCAAGCGGAGTACCTCAAGCTCCTACGCCCTGCTGGCAGATCTGACAACGGACATGATGAATGCGGCGGGCAGCGGTTTATATGCGGAGTGTCTGGATGATAACATCAGATTGATCGTTCAGTGCAACTGCGATGTGCTCCTTGACAATCTCAGGGTGTATTCCGCCGAAGAACAGGAGCCGGGGGAGGATACGCCCTCCACAGAGGTAGGATTTTTCAGCAGCGACTTCAATAATCCTGCTCTGGCCAATCTAACCGATGAGGAGTTGGCGGCAGCCCTGTTCGGAGAGGGCAATTACCTGCTGGGACAGGCCCAGACCAACGCTACCCTCAGAATCGAGAACGGCGCGCTGCGGTTGATCGGAGACAACAACGTGGAGCCCACGGACGGAAGGACCAAGGTGAACCGGACCCAGTTCCTGTTAGCCAGCAACGACCAGGTGTCGGACGGCGTGGTCATTGAATGTGATTACATCTTGAACTCCGGCTCTCAGAATGCCTTTACCTTCGCCAGCAAGCCTATAGATGAGACATTTAAGTCCATTGATTCGGGCAATGTGTGGATTTCGGGTATCTGGACCAACGCTGGATACCGTGCTTCCTTAAGGTGTACGGCCAATGAGAATTCCTGGACGAATCCGGGCATTGTGGACAGTTCGGATACAACCTACAGTTCCACCGGTATCGCCTACAGCTTAAGAATCGTGGTATCCCCCACGGACGGAATCAAGCTGTACGCCAAGCGGAGTACCTCAAGTTCCTACGCCCTACTGGCGGATCTGACAACGGAGATGATGAATGCGGCAGGCAGCGGCTTATACGCAGAGTGCCTGGATGACAATGTAAGACTGATCTTGCAGTGCAACTGCGATGTGACCCTTGACAATCTCAAGGTGTATCCGCTGGACGATGCGCCTCAGGAGATAGTGACGCCCTCCACGGAGGTAGACTTCTTCAGCAGTGACTTTAACGACGCTTCCATTGCCAATCTGACGGATGAGGCATTGGCGGCGGCCCTGTTCGGAGAGGGAAATTACCTGCTGGGGCAGGCTGAGACCAACGCTACCTTAAGGATTGAAAACGGTGCCCTGCGGCTGATTGGGGACAACAATGTGGATCCCACGGACGGAAGGACCAGGGTGAACCGGACCCAGTTCCTGCTGGCCAGCAACGGCCAGGTGTCGGATGGAGTGGTCATTGAATGTGACTACATCATAAACGCCGGCTCCCAGAATGCCTTTACCTTTGCCAGCAAGCCCATTGTATCTTCGGGCTCCATCGACGGCAACGACGTGTGGATTTCGGGTATCTGGACCAACGCCGGATACCGGGCTTCCTTAAGGTGCAGAGCCAACGAAAATTCCTGGACGAATCCGGGAATTGTGGACAGTCTCAATGCCACCTACAGTTCTGTGGGCACCCCGTACAAATTGCGGCTGGTGGTATCCCCCACGGATGGAATCAAGCTGTATGCCAAGCGGAGCGGTTCCGATTCCTACGCGCTGCTGGCGAATCTGACAACGGAGATGATGAATGAGGCAGGCAGCGGCTTGTTTGCGGAGTGCCTGGATGACAATGTAAGACTGATCGTGCAGTGCAATAGTGATGTGACCATTGATAATCTGAAGGTATATCCCATAAGTGAGGCGGCACCGGAGGTGCTGAACCACTCCACGGAGGTGGATTTCTTCGACAACGACTTTAACAGCGCCTCCCTGGCCGGACTGACAGGCGCGGATCTGGCGGCGGCCATTTTCGGAGAGGGCAATTACCTGCTGGGACAGGCCCAGACGGACGCAACCTTGAGAATTGAGAACGGAGCTCTGCGGCTGATCGGGGACAACAACGTGGAGCCCACGGACGGAAGGACCAAGATCAACCGGACCCAGTTCCTGTTAGCCAGCAACGACCAGGTATCGGAGGGCGTGGTGATCGAATGTGACTACAGGCTGAATTCCGGCTCCAAAAACGCCTTTACCTTTGCCAGCAAGCCCGTTACCTCCACGAATATTGAAAACAACGTATGGATTGCGGGAATTTGGTCAAATGATAAGTCCCGTACCGCATTGAGAGATGTGGATGATGTGGGCAAGGACTGGTCGCCTCTGGCGTACAGCGATAACCTGGAAACCTGCGGCAAGATTGGCGTGAACTACAAGCTCCGGCTTGAGGTTGACCCGGAGGAAGGTCTGACCATGTACGCGAAGAGAGAGGGAGACGCCGATTATGTCCGCCTGGGTACCTGGACGGATGATGATGTTGCAACCTTCAAAGGAAGCGCCTTCGACTGTCTGGACGACAATGTGCGGCTGATCCTCCAGTGCGAAACGGACGTGACTATTGACAATCTGAAGGTAACTCCCCTGGCGAAAGCTGAGGAAATGGAAGTATCGGAAACAGAATTTTACTTCTACAACGACTTCAACGACGAAGATTTGGCCGGACTGACCGGGGAAGAACTGGCGGAGGCCATTTTCGGGGAGGACCGTTATCTTCTGGGCCATGCTCTGACAGACGCCACGCTGAGTATCGAGAACGGCGCCCTGCGGCTTGTGGGAGACGACAATGAAGACCCGGAGGACGGGAAGGCAAAGAACAACCGGACCCAGTTCCTGCTGGCCAGCCATCCCAATATCTCGTCGGAGGGCGTGGTGATTGAATGTGACTATACCTTTAATCCCGGTGCCATGAACGCCTTTACTTTTGCCAGCAGGGGGCTTATCACCTCCAACGACCCGGCGAAGGTGCCCTCGGGAATCGAGAGCAACGTGTGGATTGCCGGAATGTGGGCGGGCAACCAGTCCCGTACCGCAGTCAGATATCCCAGCGACTGGAATCCCATCGCCTATGGTCCTACTGCGGATATGAGCGGGGAAATAGGTACCACCTACCACATGAAGCTTGAGGTATCCCCCACGGAGGGCCTGGCCCTGTACGCCAAGACTTCTCTGAAGGGAGAATACAAGCGGCTGGGTACCTGGAGCGAGGACGACATTGCGCTGTTTACCGGGGAATATAAGAACAGCCTGGACGACAACGTGCGGCTGATCCTTCAGTGTAACACGGACGTGACCATTGACAACCTTGTGGTGTATCCGCTGGGCATGGATTACGAGCCCTATGTGGAGGAAGTGACCGTGAAGGTCAACGGTGAGGATATGAAGCTCACGGTGGGCGAATGGGATTTAAGAACCCTGGTGGACGGGGAATTCCTCTTTGCCGTAGTGGACGGAAAAGTTACCACGAATCCCATTGTGAATATTACCTCCGACACCAAGGTCATTGATATTTATACACTGACGCTGGATACCCTGGACGGCGCAGCCTTAAGGACTACGGGAACGGCAGCCCTGCGGTGGATGACGAAGGTCAGCGCGGCGGAGTATGACGCCTTGATGGCTGCCGTGGAAAATGGAATCATCAAGAATTTTGAGGTGGGGACACTCACCACGAAATGGGAAAATCTTGGATATTCCGAGACACTGGATCTGGACCAGATGGAAAATGGCGCAGTGGCCCAGGTATTTGACGGCGAATGGATCGAATCCGACGCCTATGGAGATGTGTATCTCTACGCAGGCGCCACCGAAGACATCGGCGAAGAGAATTATAACATTCGGTACTGCGGCGTCGGCTTTGGGACGGTCACCCTGAACAATAATCAGAAATTGACCGTGTACGGCGGCTTCGACCGCTACGTGCACGCCAGAAGCGTCTCCCAGGTGGCCTCAACCGCCTATCTGGATGAGAACAGCGGGCTGACCACAGCCCAGCAGCGTGCCATTAAGCCTTGCGCAGTGGCCTATGATGGAGTGGAATCTGTGGACGGCGTCATCCGGACATTGGTTCTGGCGGAAAACGGAGCCACTGACTACGAGATCGTGGTAGGCAGAGACGCCAGCGCGGCGGAAAGCTCTGCGGCCTCTCAGCTTCGCACCGCCTTAGGTACTCTGACCGGAATCTCCTTTACCATCAACACAGACAGCAGGTATAAGGAGGACACATACCAGATCGTGGTAGGCAATACCCAGTTTGAGGAGTCAGAGGAAGCTCTGAGCAATCTGAAGAAGAACCAGAGCGGCATCAAGGTAGTGGGCAACAAGATCATTATTAACGGCTACACAAATTCCATGTTGCAGGAAGCCATCCGTGAATGGGAGAGCATGCTGGAAGAATATGTAGTACAGGAAGAGGATGGCACAAAAACCCTGGTGGCCAGGGTAAATGAGGAGGTGCGCATGACAGACGAGAGCATTTTGCTGGATATTCCCGAATTTAAGGGAGGCACTTACGAGGCCGTTTATGAGAGCGGAAATAATAACATGCAGCTTGTTTACACGGAGGTGGACGCTTCCCGTATCGACGCATACCTTACTTCTCTGGCGGAGGCCGGATTTGAAGTGAAGGAGGACAATGCCATTGGGACAAACCGGTTTGTCACCTGCGTGGGTGAAGCCGGACTGGTACATTTAAGCTACTTCAGCTACACCGATAGTTTAAGCATTTCCACAGACACCCTTGCGGAGACCACCTACAAAGAGACGGAGCCGGAGTACGAGAAGGTGACCGATACGACGCTGGCGGTGATGTCGCTGGATTATTCCCATCGGGAGGAGACGGACGGCAACGGAGAGAGCTATGTGATCACCCTGGAGGATGGCCGGTACATCATTATTGACGGCGGCTATTTGCAGGATGCGGAGGGCTTGTACCAGTTCCTGGTGGACAACAATAAACGGAGCGACGGAAAGGTTGTGATTGCGGCCTGGTTCCTGTCCCATTCCCATGGGGACCATTACGGGTGCTTCGGACAGTTTACCTCTGTCTATGGTTCGGAGGTGACCCTGGAATATATCGTGTCTGCGCCCGGTGTAAGCGGCATGTACAGCAACGGATACGATGATTATCTGGAAGTCAATCTGGCAAGGATCGCGGAGGAAACCTATCAGTGTCAGTTGATTCGGCCCCATACCGGTCAGACTCTGACCTTCTGCAATACACAGTTCCAGATGCTGTATACACCGGAGGATTACGCTGTGCGTTACGGTTATGGGACGATCACCAGTGAGAATAACGCGTCCCTGGTATTCAAAATGACGGCAAATGGCCAGACGGTTCTGTTCACCAACGACGCCGAGAAGGCTGTGTCGGAGCTTCTGTGCGATACCTACGGAGAGGAGTTAAAGAGCGACATCTTCCAGATGAACCATCACGGCGTGGGCGGATGTATCAAGCGCCTGTGCGAGTACGCAGATCCGGAATACTCCCTCTGGACCACCAACCAGATATCCTATGACCTGCGCGTGTCCCAGGAAATTGGCGGTATCGACCAGTACGAGAGCAACCTGTATATCCTTGAGAAACTTGGCAGGGAAAACTGCTTTATTGCGGACGGGGATGTGGAGATCATTTCCTTCCCCCTGGAGGATAAGGCCACCGATATTACCTATTACACGATGCAGTAGCAGCCGGAAAAGGGCTTGCGGAAAGGAGTATCGTTATGAAGAAAAAACGAATCGTCATCATAGTCGTATCCATTGCCTTGGTGCTCTGCGTTGGCGCCGGTGTCGGTGTCGGAGCCTGGCTTCTGACCCGGGACACCGGGACGGTGTCCGAGGCGGGCCTGGACCCGCTGGGAGAGGACCCGGGAAACGTGGCGTATGACGACTGGACAGCCAGATACTAAGTAAGTTTGAATGGGGCTGCCCCGCTGCCGGCAGGGGGCCGGGCGGCTTCTTTCAATAAAAACAAAAACACAATAAAAAAGAAAAGGAGAGGTAATATGAAGAAACAGTTACTGAAGAAAATGTTTGCGCTGCTGCTTGCGGGGACCATGGTTATGGGGCTTGCCGCCTGTGGCGGGGACGACACCCAGGAGCCGGAGAATCCGGGAACTGAGCAGGGCGAAGAACCCGGAAACGAAGGAACGGATGATACGGCGGAGGGCGAGACGATAAGCTATCCCATGGAGACAGACACGGAGTTGTCCTACTGGTGCGGTCAGTTTATCGATCTGGCCGAGGATGTGGACACTTGGCAGGATTCGCCCTTCCACTCCGGCCTTGTGGACAAGACGGGCGTGACCATTGACTGGAGATGGGCCACAGCCGGTTCTGATGTGGGCCAGGCCTATCAGCTTCTGTGGGTGGACCAGGAGCTTCCTAACATGGTGTTCTATCAGATCAGCAGCAACGAGGCGCGTACTCTGTTGAACGATGGATTGATCTGGGATCTGACAGAGTATCTTCCCAAGTATGCCCCCAACTACTGGGCTTGGCTGAATGACCCGGCAAACGAGGCGGAGAGACGGGAGGCCATGTTGGACGACGGTACTTTCTATAGTGTGGCCTCCGTAAAAGAGGGCTTGTACGGCCAGGTCTATATGGGACCCATGATCCGGCAGGACTGGCTGGAGGAATGTAATCTGGAAATGCCCGTTACCCTGGAGGACTGGGAGACCGTTCTGACAGCATTTAAGGAAAACTACAACGCAAACCTGAGTTTCTTTGCCGCAATCATGCGGGCAACCGGTGGCATTGCTTCCGGCACCGGCGCTTATGGATTTGCCAACACGGCGGATTTCAGAGTGGACGACGATGGCAATGTGGTGATTCCTCAGATTATGCCGGAATACAAAGAGATGATGGAGATTCTGGCCAGATGGTGGGAGGAAGGTCTGGTCGATGTGGACTCTCTGTCCAATACCCAAGATGCCGTAAGGCAGAAGGCTCTGGCTGAAAGCGCCGGTATCGTCTTTGCGGAAGCAGGTATCTGCGATCAGATTATCAAGGATGCGGAAGCGGAAGGAAACGGTGCCGAGTGGGTTGGAGTGTCATTCCCGAGAACCGCAGCGGGAGAGCCCACTTCCGAGATTGGCGTTACGGCCACCAGACTGACCGGGTACCACACGGTAATAACCACCCAGACCTCAGAGGAGGATCTGATCACCGCCCTGCGCTGGCTGGACTACGGCTGGACCGAGGAAGGCCAGATGTACTGGAACTTCGGTGACGAGGGCGTCAGCTATACCCTGGATGAAGAGGGGAACCCCCAGTGGACAGATCTGGTTATGAATGATCCTTTGGGTAATTATAATGGAAGAAGAAAATACTGCGGCGTAACTGCAAGCGCCTCCGTGGTTCAGTTGACTGCCTATGGGGAAGCATGTAACAGTGAAGTTGTGGACAATATGATTAAAACTTGGATGGACAATACCGAGGGAGGCGCACATAGACGGCCTAGTCTGCAGCTCAGCGAGGAGGACAATGACCGGTATGTGGAATTATGGACACCCATCACAACCTACATCAGTGAGGAAAGCTTAAAGATGCTCACCGGTGAGACGCCGGTTTCCAACCTGGACGCCTTTGTGGATGAGTTGTATGATATGGGCTTGCAGGAGGTTCTGGATATTCAGCAGCAATATTATGATGAATATATGCTGAAATGATAGTGTTATGAATGTTGCGCGGGGGCCGGCCCTGGCCCCCCGCACGGTTCAGTGAGGAGTACATATGAATGATAAGAATAAGAGGAGGCAGGCGGTTTCCGTGAAGGCAGAGGGACGGCGTGCCCGGGGAATGGGAAGCTATCTGGCCCGGGATTTTAAGAGAAATAAGCTGAAATATCTGATGGTGATCCCCATTCTGATTTTGTTGTTTTTGTTTTGCTACCGGCCCATGTACGGAATCCTGATCGCCTTTAAGCGGTATCGGCCCGTTCTGGGGGTCTGGGACAGCCCCTGGGTGGGCTTCCAATACTTTGAACAGTTCTTCCGGGACCCCTATTGCTGGCGGCTGTTTCGGAATACCTTATCCATCAGCGGGCTGAGTCTGCTGTTCGAGTTCCCGGCCCCCATACTTCTTGCCCTGCTGTTGAACGAAGTACGCTCCAGGAAGTATAAGAAGGTCGTGCAGACCGTCTCCTACATGCCCCACTTTATTTCCACGGTGGTGGTGTGCGGTATGATCACTACCTTCTGCGCCAGCGACGGACTGTTCAACAACATCATCGAGACATTCGGCGGCACCAGGTCCAACCTACTGCTGAACAAGGATCTGTTCTATCCCATTTATGTCATTTCCGATATATGGAAGGGGATAGGCTGGGATTCCATCATTTATCTGGCGGCCCTGTCCGGTATCGACCAGGAGCAGTATGAGGCGGCGAGAATCGACGGCGCCAACCGGCTGCAGCAGATTTTTCATATTACGCTGCCGGGTATCCTGCCCACGGTGTCCATGCTGTTGATTCTAAGAATCGGAAGCCTGTTGAGCGTGGGCTACGAGAAGATCATTTTGCTGTACCAGCCCACTACCTATGAGGTGGCGGACGTGATCTCCTCCTATGTATACCGGAGAGGTCTGATGGGCGGAGAGTTCAGTTATGGCACGGCGGTGGGTCTGTTCAATTCCATTGTGAGCATTATCCTGCTGTTGACAGCCAATAAGGTAAGCAAAAAAATGGGGCAGAGCGGCTTGTTTTAAGAAGCCGGCGAGAAGGTCCGGAATAGGAGTAGTATGAAAGCGATAGCAAGAAAGAAAAAGAAAAGAAGCGTGCAGGACTGGATACTGGACAGCTTCATCTATGTGGTGCTGACAGTCATCCTGCTGGTGTGCCTGTATCCCATCTGGTATGTGATCGTCTGTTCCTTTTCGAACAGCTCGGATGTGATCCAGCACACGGGATTGTATCTTTGGCCGGACAGTTTTAATCTGGAGGCCTACGGGAAGGTATTTGAGAACACAATGGTGCAGAGAGGTTTTAGAAATACCCTTTTGATCCTTGCCTGTTCCTTGCCACTCAATCTGATACTGACCCTGTTCTGCGGGTATTTTATGGCCTGTAAAAATATGGTATTTAAGAAGCCCATTGTGTTTATCATGCTTTTCACCATGTATTTTGGCGGCGGCATGATTCCCGGCTATATCAATATGATGGAACTGAACCTTTTGGACAGCATGTGGTCCCTGGTACTGCCCAGCGCCATCAGCATTTACAATTCCATCATCTGCAAGACGGCCATTGAGGCCATACCGGAGAGCCTGTCGGAGTCTGCCTATATCGATGGCGCCAACGATTTTCAGATACTGGTGAAGATCATCACGCCGTTGATAAAGCCCACGCTGGCAGTGCTTCTGTTGTACTATCTGGTAGGCCAGTGGAATTCCTGGTTTGCGGCGTCCATCTATCTGAAAACCGAAAGCAAGCTGCCACTACAGAATGTACTGCGCTACATTTTGATGGAGAACAGTACCACGAATCTGGGCGAGGAGTACAACGAATATGCCGCCACGATCAAATACGCCATCATCGTGGTGAGCAGTCTGCCGATCATGTGCGTATACCCCTTCCTGCAGAAATATTTCACCAAGGGCGTTATGATCGGAGCGGTAAAAGGCTAAGGCGCGTTTCGGCCGCCGTCTGAATACCGGTTTTCGGAAAGCCGGGAAGCGGCGGCGCAGGTTTTGACAGGAGGTACACGGTGTACAAAAGCGGTTGTGAAGACCACTTAGATATGGAACTTTTTAAAAATCCCCCGAAGGAGTACCGCGGCGCGCCCTTCTGGGCGTGGAACTGCCGGATTGAGAAGGGCCGTCTGGACAGACAGATAAGCTGTTTTCAGAAAATGGGCTTCGGCGGGTACCACATACACCCGCGGCAGGGGCTTGTCACAAAATATCTTGGGGCGGAATATATGGAGGACCTTTCCTTCTGTATCGAGAACGGAAAGGAAAAGGACATGTATTCCTATCTCTACGACGAGGACAGATGGCCATCCGGATACGCGGGTGGCCTTGTGACGAAGGAGCCAAGGTTCCGGCAGCGGGTTTTGATCGTGACCAAGGACGAGGAGTTCCTTGCGGATATCGAAAAAGACGCGGACAGGGCTTTTGCGGAGGGCCTGCCCTATCTGGTGGGCTGTTACGATATTGCCTTTGATGAGGAAGGGTTCTTAAAGGACTATCGAAGAATTGAAGTCTCCGACAAAGCGGAGTATGAAAAATATTATGCGTATTCCAAGACGGACGCGTTGACGGGCCGCTATAATTTTCAGACCTATGTGGATATCATGCAGCCGGAGGCCATCAGACGCTTCATAGAACTGACCCATGAGCGTTTGTACGCAGCCTTTGGACAGGAGTATGGAAAATGGATTCCCTCGATTTTTACCGACGAGCCCCGGCATGAGACCCTGGAGCAGCTCTCGGAGACGAATCCCCGGCAGGGCGCATTGTATTACTGGACTTATGAGTTTGATTCTTCCTTTCGGGAAAAATACGGCTACAGTCTGGTGGAGCAGCTTCCCTGTCTGATCTGGGATACGCCACAGAGAGATTGCTGCCATGTGCGGTATCACTATTTCAATCACGCGGAGGACCTGTTGGAACAGGCATTTTTCCGGCAGATTCGTAAGGTGACCGGGGAGCAGAAGCTGGCCTTTACCGGCCATCTGATGAATGAGCACGAGCTTCTGGGACAGATCCGAAGGACCGGGGACGCCATGCGCCTGTATCCTTATTTTGACATTCCGGGGATTGACGTCTTATTCGACAGAGTGGAATTGTCCACGGCAAAGCAGACCCAGTCCGTCGTGCGGCAGTACGGAAAGAAAGCCATGCTCTCCGAGCTGTATGGCGTTACCGGCTGGGATTTTGATTTCAAATGTCTGAAAATGCAGGGGGACTGGCAGGCTGCCCTGGGGGTGACCCTGCGGGTGCCCCACCTTGCCATGATGTCCATGGAGGGCAGAGCCAAGCGGGATTATCCGGCGTCGTTTCTGTATCAGTCTCCATGGTGTGAAGAATTCAAAGCGGTGGAGGACCATTTTGCCAGGCTGAACACCGTGCTTTCCCGGGGCAGGGCATTGGTCAATGTGGCGGTACTGCACCCCATAGAGACTACCATGCTGCGCCTGAGCACGAAGGAAAAGTCGGCGGCGTTTCTGGAGCAGCAGGAGAAGGGCTTCCAGGAGCTTGTGGGCTGGCTGTTGTATTCTGCCATTGATTTTGACTTTTTGGATGAGGCGCTGCTGCCGGGGCAGGTGGAATGGTGTAGTGATGAGATAGGGCCGCAGCCGTTCGGGGATGGCTCTTGCGGGGATGAGTTGCCGCTGGCCAGGGATGTCGGCTGCGGGGATGAGCTGTGGCCAGCCGAAGATGTTTCCGGCGGGAGCAGGCTGCGGGTGGGTCGGATGGAGTACGAGGCGGTGGTTGTTCCGCCCATGGAGACGATACGGGAAACCACTTTGGAAATATTGGAACGCTTCGCGGATCAGGGCGGCAAAATCATATTTGTGGACAAATGTCCCCAGTATGTGGATGGGATGAAATCCCGCAGGGCAGAAGCCCTTTACGGGCGCTCCCTGCATTCCGGCCCGGATAAAACGGCGCTGGTGGAGTTGTTGAAGGAGCAGCGGATGGTGCGTCTGCAAAATGCCGACGGCACCGACACGAATCATCTGATCTACCAGCTGCGGGAGGATTGCGGCGGCCTTTGGCTGTTTGTGGCCCGGGCGAAGAAGCTTGGCAAGACCTCCTTTGAGAGAAGCCTGCTGACGGCGGAGGAGATTCGGGTCACCGTGAAAGGGGAATACCATGCGGAGGTTTTCGATACCGTGGCGGGAGAGGTCAGAGGGGCAAGGTACCGGGCGCAAAACGGGAAGACGGTGGTGGATTACAGTCTGTTCGCCAATGACAGCCTGCTGTTGAGATTCCGTGGGCTATCCGGCGAAGGCCGGAAAGAGCCGTCTTACCGGAAAGTGGGCGGGATGATTTTATGGGATGAGGTGGACTATAAGCGCGGCGAGCCCAACGTGGTTCTGCTGGATGTGGGGAGATATTCCCTGGACGGCAGGATTTACAGCGAGAAGGAGTATGTGCTGGAGATGAACCGGCAGCTTGCCAAGAGACTTGAGGTCACCTATTCCGACGCCCAGCCCTATGTCCTTATGGAACATGGGGACAAAGGTGAGGACGGAGAGAAACACATGGTATTCCTGCGTTTTGAGTTCGACAGCGAGGAGGAACTTGCGGGAGTATCCCTGGCGGCGGAACATATGGAGGACTGTATCGTTTCCCTCAACGGCATTGCCGCGGAGGGGGCCATTGTGGGCTGTTACGTGGATGAATCCATCAGGACGATTCCCCTTCCGGCGGTCAGAAAGGGGAAAAATATCCTGGACATCAAGCGGCCCTTTTCAGCCTGGGCGGCTATGGAGCCCTGCTATCTGCTGGGAGAATTTGATGTGACGCTGAAGGGCTGCAATGCCACGATTCACCGGCCCTCCCACACCATTGGTTTTGGCCCGCTGGCCAACCAGGGTATGCCTTTTTACGGGGGCAACGTTACCTACGGCACAGAGATAGAGACCCCCGACTGTAAAGCCAGGATTACCGTCAGTGATTTCGGAGCCCATTGTCTGCGGGCGTTCATTGACGGCGAGGACGCGGGGCTTGTCGCCTTCGCCCCCTTTGCTGTGGAGAAGCAGCTTTCGGCGGGAAAGCACCGCCTGGAAATCCTCTGCTACGGGAACCGGAACAATACCTTTGGCCCGGTCCATAATAAGCGGATGAAGGACGGGGACTATTATGTGGAACCCGTCGCCTGGGAACCGGACTGTGAGTTCTTTAGAAGCGGGTATTTCCTGCAGGATACGGGAATTTTGAGCGGACCGGTGATTGAATTTTTGGAAAAAGAATAAAAAATTGGAAGGAGCAGGATTATGAATCCGGAAAACAACAAGGACAGCACATCAATGCTTCAGAGCATGCTGGATCAGCGGGGAGAGGTAAAAATCCCGGGTGGTGTCTATACCATTTCCCAGCCGCTGGTGATCTACGACGATACAAAATTGTCCCTTTCCCACGATACGGTGATTCGTCTGGCGGACGGTTCCAACTGCGTCATGCTGAAGAACCAGGCGTGCCAGACCGCGGGGAAGAATCACCATATTTTTGTGGAGGGCGGCATGTGGGACGGAAACAACAAGGGCCAGGAGCCGGATACCAAACCCGAAGGAAAGCCTTATTACTTTGGCGTGGTCATGCGTTTTGAGGAGACGGAGGATCTGACCGTCCGTGATGTGACCGTCAAGGACCCAAGCCGTTATGCCATCCAGATCAAGAACACCGACCGCTTTACGGTGGATAATATCACCTTTGATTACAACATGCACCAGAAGTGCATGGATGGGGTGCACGTACAGGGCTGGGCGAGAAACGGCATGATCCGCAACATCAAGGGCGCCACCAATGACGACCTGGTGGCCTTAAACTGTGATGATGTGTACGACGACGGCGAGAAGCGGAGTGTCAGCCAGGGACAGATCGAGAATGTGGTGATCGACGGCGTATATGGGGACAATGGCTATACGGCCATTCGTCTGCTCTCCTGCGGAAGCCGCATGCGGAATATCAAAATCCGCAATGTGTTTGGTACCTACCGCCTTTACGGGGTTTCTTTTACCCAGCACGATATTGTGCCGGGCGCGCCCGTGTGGTTCGACAATATTGATATTGACGGCGTGTACTGCGCGAAGCAGCCCCAGGATCCCCCTGTGGACCCCAAATTTATCGATGGCATAGACAATTATTATCGCAAGGGCTCCCATGATAAATGTATCCGGCTGGACCCGATTATCTGGTTTGCCAAGGGCGTTACCTGCGGCAATGTTTCCATTGCCAACCTGCACCGGGACGAGGAGGCCGTTACGGAAGCGCACACCATTCAGATCGATGAGAACGTTCATATCGAAAAGCTGGTGCTGCAGAATGTGACCCAGAGATTTCATAACTGTCCGGAGGTTCCGTTGCTGAAGAATGAGGGAACGGTGGACAGGCTTATCGAGCTGGCGTAGCCGGCTGTATGTACTCTTGAACAGATTCGCTACCGGAGGGCCGGGAAGGCTTGCCGGTGGCAGCAAAGAGGCTATGGAAGCAGAATAACTTCCATAGCCTTTCTGGTTACGACAATAGAAAGTTCGCGAAGCGTGCTTTCTATCGCTAGATTACAAAATAGTGAAAAAATAGTGTAATCATAGTGAAAATTTATTTAGGAAAACCGCCTCTCCAAATCACAGAATCTCCGGTAGCACTGGGAATAATCCGCGTCCTGGGGCAGATACGTCCTGCCCAGGGAAACCTTATCCCCACAGGCGGCTTCCACGCTGTCGAACAGGCCCACAGCCGTTCCGGCCAGGATGGCCGAGCCCAGGCAGGCGGTTTCCTCGTTTTTTAAGGTTACGATTTTTTTGCGGCACATATCGGCCTTTATCTGACACCACAGGCTGCTTTTGGCGCCGCCGCCCATGGAGCGGATCTCGCTGCAGTCAACCTTGAGATAGTCCAGATTGCTTTTCAGCATGCAGGCCACGGCCTCAAAGATACTCCGGACGGCATGTCCTCTGGTATGCTCCAGCGTCAGCCCCAGGAAGGCGCCCCTGGCGTTTGGATTGTACCGTGGCATGGTAGAGCCGCACAGGTAGGGCAGGAAAGTCAGGCCGTTGCAGCCGGGTTCCACCGGCTCTGCCAACAGGTTTAACTCATCAAAACTGTAATTCTCGCAGAAGTTATTTTTAAACCATTTCAAGGCCATTCCCGCGGTGGGAGACCAGGAGAGAAGGCAGTATTTTCCGTCAAAATTTGCGTGGCAGGGGATTTTGCTCCGGGGGTTGTAGGGAGGAATCCTGTCCGTGGGGACAAAGATGGCCATGGTGGTTCCTGTCATTTCACTGATGATTCCCTTTTTTACAACGCCCGCGCCAATGGCTCCGGCAACCTGGTCCATGGCGCCGGTGACGACCTGGATTCCCTGATATTCGCCAATCCGTTGTCCACAGCCGCGTATTTCCGGAAGCTGGCAGGGGGAGACGCCGATGAAATCCAGCATTTCCCGCCACCATTCTCCCCCTCGGATGTCATAGTAGATGGTGGAAGACTGCAGGGTGCCCTCCGTCACAAACTGCCCGGTCAAACGGTACAGAAGATAATCTTCCAGCAGAAAAATCCTGTGGATCCTGGGCCATATGTCGGGCCGGTTTTCCTTCAGCCACAGAAGCTTGCAGGCCGGCCAGGTGGCGGTGATTTCCGGCTGCCCGGTGATTTCGTACACCTTTTTCTCGCCGAAATGTTCTTTGATGTGTTCCGCCTGGGAGGCGGCGCGGTTGTCCAGCCAGACAATGGCGTCGGTCAGAGGGTTTCCGGCAGCGTCGGTGACGATCATGGTCTCGCACTGGGTGTCAATGCTCATGGCGGTAACCTGGTAGTCTGCCGTCATCTCGGCCAGGGCCTCCGAAAAGAGAGTCCAGTACTGCTTCGCCGGAAATTCCACAAAATCGCCGGATACCTTCAGCGTATAATCTTTCGTAACGGTTTTGACGGGATTGGCCCCTTCGTCAAAAAGCACAGCCTTTAGGGAAGAGGTGCCCACATCCACGCCTAATAAATATCTCATATGCAACACCACATTTTCTGTTGTAAATATTATCAATTCCCGCGAGGTCAAAGAGTTACAAGGTAATAATTTCCTGGACCATGGGCCGCAGTTGCTCCATTTCTTCCCGGGCGGAATCGTCCTGGTTGGTTACGATATAATCCACTTCGCTGATATCGGAAATTTTCGCGAAGGCCGTCCGTCCCAGCTTTGAGGAATCGGCGGCAATAATCCTGGTTGCCGCGTGGGACAGCATCAATCGGTCGATTTCGGCTTCCCTGTCATAAAAGGTGGTCAGACCGTTGGCCAGTGTGAGGCCGTCCACGGAAAGAATCAGTTTATCGGCATGATATTTGTTCAGCTGAGCGATGGCGTCATCCCCATAAATAAACTGATACTTGGAGTTCACGGTTCCTCCCAGCAGTACCACATTAAAATTGGGATTTGCTCCGGCCTCCAGTGCAATGGCCACGGAATTGGTTACGATACTTAAGTTCATTTTTTCGGGAATCATGCGAAAAACGGTGAGGGTAGTGGTCCCCGCGTTGAGCATGATGGTATCGTAGTCCTTGATCATTCCAACGATGTGGCGGGCAATGGCCTGTTTCTGCTCCTGGTTTGTGGACAGGCGCTGTTGCATGTTCATATTATAATAGGACTTATAAGAGCTTACGGCTCCGCCGTGTATCCGGGATAACATGCCTTTCGCCTCCAGGTCGGCAAGGTCCATGCGAATCGTTACATCTGAAATATCAAACAGAGAACTTAATTCATTTACCTTGACCCGCCCGTCCCGCTGGAGAATCTCCAATATTTTTTGCTTTCTTTCAAAAACATCCATAAAAACTCCTTGAGAGTTATCTCTGCTGCTGCAGGGTATAATGCACGTCGAAGGCTTTTTCCTCGTCGGTGTACTTGCGCAGGGTGTTGATGGTTTCTCCGTTGTTCCACTTTCTGTCCTCAATATCCTCCGTGGTTCCCATCACAGTGATGTTCAGCTGTCTGTGGCGGGCGCGGACATGGTCCCAATCCACGAAGTAAACGTGGGCAAATTCACCGCCGTCCAGTTCGCCGTCCTTGATGGTCATACATTCGCTTCTGCCGAAGAAGGAGCTGCGCAGATGACCGTCGGTATTCATGCTGGTAAAATCACCGGGCTCGCCCACATAGCGGCCAAACTGGGCGTGGATGGGGCCGGGATGGCGGTACTGGTGCTCCTCCGCAAAATCGGGGATTAGCTTGCGCATAATGTCCAAAAGGTCATGCTGCAGATACTCCAGGTCGAAGGAGTCGATATCGTGGGAGCACTCCTGGATTATCACGGAGCAGGTGGTGTGGTGGGAGGCGATGGTGACGGTCCCGTTTTTCACGCCGGAGGCCTTGACAATCTCCAGCACCTCCTTGGTCACATCATGGAAGGTGGGGATCCATCCTCTTGACTGTAGTTCCAATTCCTTCTGATACACTTTAAATTCCATTTTTTTGTCCTCCTGTTTTGGTTTGTGTTGTTTGTGGTTATTTATGTAATTCATCCCAGGCTTTGCGCAGGGAATAAATCATTTCCTCTACCATGGCGTAGGGGTCGGCTGCCTTGATGATACCGCTGGTGCTGCCGGTGGCCTGCGCTCCCAGTTTGATGGTGTTATAGACGTCCTGGCCGTTTGAGATGCCGGCTCCCTGAAGAACCATGATATCCGGGTTGATGCTGCGGACGGTATCAATGGTGGCTTTTACATAATTGCTGTCACTGGTCTGGCCCGTACCGATCAATTCCGTGGGTTCCGCCACAAGAAGGTTGGGGGAGAGCTTTGCGATGGCGGTAAGCTCTTCTATGGTATCGGCGCACACAATGGTTGCCAGGCCCACCTCGTCTGCCCGGCGGATGGTTTTCTCTACCACATCAAGGGTGAGCTTCTTTTCGGCATGATTCAGCATGACGCCCACCGCGCCTGCGGCTTTTACCGCTTCGGGCAGAACGGAGCCGAGGCCTCTGCCCACGGGCAGGTAATCCATGTGCTGGGCGAATACCAGAATCCGTTCCGTATGCTCGGCAAGCAGGCGGATATCGGTGTATTGAGGCGTCACAATGATGTCCACATCATATTTCATGGCCACCCGGTCGATGACCTTGGCCAGCTTCAGCATTTCGTCGCCGTAGAGATAGGCTTTGGGGCCGATTTCAAAAAACGGCGGTTTGATTTTGAAATTCGTGTACATGTCTTATAACCTTTCTATGAGTGATTGAGCATCTGGCCTACGGCGCCGCCGGGATGGATGGGGGCGAACTGCTCCTTTTTATAATCAATCTCTTCCATGAGCGCCACCAGCAGAGCGTCACATAACGCAATCGTTGCCATATAGCTTGCGGTAGCCATCATATTGTATTTGTCGCTTTCCCGCTCCACGGTAAGGGGGAGTATGATATCGGCTGCCTTGGCCAGGGGGGATTCCATGTTCTCGGTAATGGCGATTAATTTGGCCTCCCGTTTCCCACAGGCGTTGATAATGGGCAAAAGCTCGGCTGTTTTCCCGCCCCGGGAGATCATAACCATGACATTGTCCTTTTTCAGAGCGCCAAGACCCCCGTGTACCGCTTCGCAGGGCGGCATGAACATGGCAGACATGTCGATACAGCACAGGGAGTGCGCAAGCTTCTTCGCTGCGATTCCGGAAGTGCCGCTGGCGCAGGTCATAACGTGGTCCGTATGGGCCAGAAGGTCTACGGCCTTCTGAAAGGATTCGCTCTGCACACAGCCCAGCATATTGGCAACGGCTTCCTGTTCAATGCGAATGGATTCGCCGGCACGGATTGCGGCTTCCTTTTTCATATGAGATAAACCACCTTTCTCCTTCCTTGAATTTCATTTTGATTTTCGTTTAGCTTTCGAATATATTTTATATCTATTTTGTTTTAATGTCAATATGGTATCGAATATTTGATAAAATATTACGAATTTCCTTGACAGCGGATGAGTTGGGCATTAAAATGATAGTAACAGTTCAGACAGCTAGGCAATGAAAAGACAGACCGCGCAAATTTATTTGCTAAGGGCAGTCTTTTCATTGCCGTTGATTGGCTGAACGCCATTCAGCCACAGACAGGAGCTGCGCAGCAGCGAATAGCCTTCGAAGAAGGCGGTCTGTGGCTTGCTGTCTGAACTGTTACGAATGATAGCGGAATCATTATCAAAGGGAAAGGAATGGAAGGTTATGAAGTATTTAATTGACAGCGCAAACTTAGAGGACATCCGGTATGGAAATGAATTCTATCCCATTGACGGAGTGACTACGAATCCGTCGCTGGTGTCGAAGGAAAAGAAAGATTTCGCGGAGCTCATTGACGCTATACGCGGAATCATAGGAAACGGGAAAATGCTTCACGTACAGGCTACCGCCAAGAAAGCGGAGGATATCGTTGCGGAGGCCCAATTGCTGAGAGAACGGCTGGGGGAAAAGTTCTATGTGAAGATTCCCATTGGCGAGGAAGGTCTGAAGGCTATGCCTATGCTGAAGGAGAAGGGAATCGGTATTACCGCCACCGCTATCTTCACCCCCCAGCAGGCGCTGATCGCCGCCAAGGCGGGGGCGGACTTTGTGGCGCCCTATGTAAACCGGCTGGATAACATTACCGCGGACGGCGTCCAGGTGGTAGCCGACATTGTGGAATTGTTTGACATTTATCAGTTGGATTGCCAGGTTCTGGCGGCCAGCTTTAAAAATGTGGAGCAGCTTCACCGGGTGGCCCTTGTCGGCGCCCACAGCGCCACCATCAGCGTGGATCTGCTGAAGGCTGCCATCGCCCATCCTATGACGGACAGCGCAGTGGAAGGGTTTGACCGGGATTGGGCAGCTGCCTACGGGGATAAGACGGTGGCCGATTTGTTATAGGAAACGGAGATACGCATGATATTAGAAAACATACCTGTTTTAAAAGAATTGACGATCTGGTCGATTTTGCTGCGCTCGGGGCTTGCTCTGCTGTTTGGCGGGATTCTGGGCTATGACCGGGAGAAGAAAGGCCGTCCGGCGGGCTTTCGTACTTACATGGTGGTCTGCCTGGGATCGGCTCTGGCCATGATGACCGGTATTTACCTGACGAACATCACGGGGTCGGGAGATTCCGGCCGTATCGCCGCCCAGGTGATCAGCGGTATCGGATTCCTGGGTGCCGGAACTATCCTGGTCACAAAGCAAAGACAGGTAAAGGGGCTGACGACGGCGGCCGGACTTTGGGCGGCCGCATGCATTGGCCTGGCCCTGGGCGCCGGATTCTATTCCGGTGGGATTATCGGTTTTCTTGCGATCTGGGGCGCTCTGTGGGTCATGCAGATCGTGGATAAGCGCCTGTATAAGAATTCCGGGGTTATCTCAATTTACGCGGAATTTGCGGGAATGGAGGCCGTGAGCAGGCTCCTTGCCCGTGTCCGCAGCCAGAACAGCACGGTCAGCAATCTGGAAATCAAGCGGACCAAGAACGAAAATGGAGTCATGATCGTGACCGCCACCATGACGCTGCGGTTTCCCTCCGGCACTTCCCACGCCATGCTGATAGAAACGTATGGGGCGCTGAAGGGCGTTCGGTTTATGGAAGAGCTGTAAGTTGGGTGGATAAAATTTTCAACAAATTTTCTTCTGAAAAAAATAAAAAATTGGTGAATCTGTTTCTGCCATGGCTGTTATAATAAGCGTGTAACAAATAGAGAACACTTAACAACACCTCTTTGTGGAAGGCTGCTAAGGAAATCAGATTTTTGGAGGAAAAGATAAATGAATACTTTAAAAGCTGAAAAAAGAAGCATGGATGTCAAAGCAAAGAAACTGAGAAGAGAAGGATTTGTTACCGGAAACCTGTTTGGCCGGGAAATCGAGAAGTCCATTCCGTTGAAACTGACAAAGAAGGACGTAGACGCAATCCTTAAGACCAATGGAAAAGGCAGTCAGGTTATGCTGGAAGTGGACGGGCAGACCTATGACGCGCTGATCAAGGATATCGAGTACAATGCCATGGCCCGCAGGGTGGATGAAATTGATTTTCAGGCGCTGGTAAGTAACGAGAAGGTACATTCCGTTGCGGAAGTGATTTTTGTGAACCACGACAAGGTCGCGGAAGGTATCGTGGAGGAGAAGCTCACGGAGATTTCCTACAAGGCACTGCCTGCGGACCTGGTAGATAAGATCCGTATTGATATAGGTGGTATGAAGATCGGCGACTGCATTCGGGTGAAAGATCTGGAGATTGCCAGGAATGAAAAGATTGCTCTGATGACGGTGCCGGAGGCCGTGGTGGTGGAGGTTATCGCACCGCGCAATGCTTTGGTTCCGGAGGCGGAGGACGCGGAGGCTTCCGAGGAATAGACAAGGGGCTGCCGCTTAAGAAAATGTAAGATAAAAAACGCAAAATAAAAGCAGTATGTAATCTGAAGAATTTCCTTCGGACCGCATACTGCTTTTTGCGTTGGAAATCTTCTCTGGACTTTTGTAAGTATCCCATGATATATTTGATTTAGAAAGAAGGCTGCCTGCAAATTTGAAAGGAAGTTGATTATGGGGAAAGCAGCGGAATTTATAAAAAGAAGGATTGACAATATAAAGCTGAAAAGAAAAATGACCTTTGTGTGGCTGACCAGCGTTGTTGTGATACTGATATTTGCTGTCTGGGGAAATCGCAAAATCACACAGTCCTATGACGATACGTTGTATTCTGTCATGGTGGATTCCATGAATTATGCTTTGACAGAGATTTCCGGGCAGTTGGGAAACTATGAAGCTCTGGGGGAAGCCCTTTTTCGAAATTCCGATATTCAGGAGATTTTGAGTGCCGCAAAGGAGAGTGGAAAAGTATATTGGGCGGATTATGAGACTGTCCGGCAAAGGATTACAACGGAGAGCAACCGTTATGATTATATCAACTATGTTGTTTTGGTTGATGAGACAACAGGGGCAACCTTTGGCGATACCACAAATATGGATCTGAATGCTGAGGAAAAGGAGTATATTCTGAAAAGAGCGGAAGAAAATGGGAAAAAAGCCGTTTGGATCACTTCCTATGGGAGTGAGTCTCAGATGATTTTGACAAGAACCATACCCAGCATTGAAAACCTGGGAAAAGATAACCTGGGTACCTTAATTATCAATATTGATATCGCTTCTCTGATTCGGGATACCGGCGTTTCGGAACAGAAAAACTTTCGATGCGTTCTGGTGGATGGGGAAGGAAATTCCTTAAGCGACAGCGGCGAATACACAAACGCGCAGATTAAAAGTATCTATCAGCAGATAAAGGATGAAAGATTCGCGGTGGCCTCCATTGACGGAAATCAGTATTTCGCGGTTTATCAGGAGGAGAACAATGAAGAGTGGGGATATGTGTATTTTACGGAGTATGATGAGATTTTCAGGGAAATTAACAATAATTTAAAACGGGTCGTTCTGGTGTGCGGGATTTGTGTTCTGCTGATTGTCATCCTGAACAGTTTTTTTACCAGGGATATCCTGAGCAGGTTTGGCGGTCTGATTCAGGCATTTCAGGCTTTCGCGGAGGATATCTCCCATCCGCGGTCCCAGGAACATTCCAGGCGAAAGGATGAGATCGGTACCCTGTATCAGCAGTTTGATTTGATGCAGGAAAAAGTGGCGCGGCTCATCCGGGAGAAATATGTAATTGAGCTGGAGCGGAAACGAGCGCAGGTGGAGATGCTGGAAACCCAGATGAATCCCCATTTTTTGTACAATACCCTACAGACCATAGACTGGCGGGCCAAGGCTCTTCACAGTGAGGAGATCAGCAAGATGGTGGAGGCCTTAAGCCAGATTCTTCAGATTACGCTGTCAAACAAGAAGTCGTTTATCACGGTGGAGGAGGAACTTTACCTGGTACAACAGTTTGTGACGATACAGCAGATCCGTATGGAGAACGAACTGGTCTATGAGGTTCTGGCGGAGCCGGAACTGCTGGATGTGAGGATTCCCAAGCTGATCATACAGCCCCTGGTGGAAAACGGTATCAGTCATTCTATGAACGCTATGCTGGAAGTAACCCGTATTGTGGTGGACGTCAGGCGGGAGGGGGAGGAAATTGCCATTTATGTTAAAAACAATGGTTCCCGTTTCCCGGACAATCTGCTCGCAAAGCTGAGTAATAAAGAGATACAGCCCATTGGCCATGGAATCGGCATTTTAAATATCGATACGAGAATCAAGTTGACTTACGGGGAGACATACGGTATCATTTTTTACAACGAAGAAGAGTATGCGGTTGCAAAATTATTGTTTCCTGTTGAAAGGAAAGAGTGAACATGTATAAGCTGATGATTGTGGATGATGAGAAAGCCATGTGTGAAATTCTGGCGGAGGTTATCTCGTGGGAAGAACTGGGTGTGAAAGTGGTGGGAACCTGCAAAAACGGATTGGAAGCGTACGAAAAAGCCAGGGAACTTCACCCGGATATCGTGCTCACCGATATCCGAATGCCCGGAATGAACGGAATTGAGTTAATTGAAAAGCTGACGGAGGAAGGGGAAAAGACCAGGTTCATTCTCCTGTCAGCTTATGGAGAATTTGAGTATGCAAGGCAGGCCATGAAATACAATGTAAGGCATTATCTGTTGAAGCCCTGCAGCGAAGAGCAGATTCTTCAGGCGGTCAGTGAGATATGCGGGGAACTGGTGCGCCTGAATGTAAGCAATCAGAAACTTGAACCGGAGAAGCGATATTCGGACATCACCAGAAAAGTGCTGCGTATTGTGGAAGAGGAACTGTCCCGTGCCGAGCTTTCCCTGAAATGGATTGCGGAGAACCGTCTCTTTATGAATGTAGACTACATCAGCAGAAAATTTTCTTCAGATACGGGGCAAAAGTTTTCCACCTATTTGAATGCCTTTCGTATGAATAAAGCCAGAGAGCTTTTGACTTTTCAGGAGTATAACAATATTTATGATGTTGCCGATCTGGTGGGGTATGGAAATAATCCCCGGTATTTTAGTCAGATGTTCAAGAGGGTGACCGGATTTACTCCGACAGAATATATTAAAAAAATGCGTCAGTAACTTATAAAATAGATAAGATATACAAAGGATAAAGGGACCGACTTCTATGGAAGTCGGTTTTTTAGACAAATTGTCCGGGTTTTTGTGTATCTGAAATGGTTGGAATTGTTTATAATGGGATACATCAACAAAGCGGCGTGACATGGAAGAGTAATCATCGAGCGCTCAAACAAGAAGGAGGAAAAAAGAATGAAGAAAAAACTGTTATCGATTCTTTTGGCGTGCGCAATGGTATTTTCGCTTGCGGCATGTGGGGACAGCGAAGAACCGGGCGGCACAGACGAAGGGCAGAACCAGGAGGAAGAGAATGAAGAAACGCCGGAGGGGGAAGATACCGGAGACGGGGAAGCAATCAATCTCACGGCTGCCTGGTGGGGCTCTCAGGACAGAAACGACAGATTTTCCAACGCCTTTGACACCTATACGGCCAGCAATCCCAACGTAACCTTTGAATTTCAGATCAACACATTTTCAGACCATCTGACAGCGCTTTCCGCTTCGGCGGCTTCGGATACCATGCCGGATTTGGCGATGCTTCAGACGGATTACCTGAAAACCTACACGGACGCAGGGAAGCTTGTGGATCTGACCCCGTATATTGAAAGCGGAGCGCTGGATTTAAGTAACGTATCGGAGAGTGTGATTTCCACCGGAGAGGTTGACGGCGCAGTCTATGGTATTTCCGCAGGAAATAACGCGGCAGCCCTTATCTATAACAAAACCTTGCTGGAAGAGAACGATATTGAGATCAAGAACCTGATGAACTATGAAGAGTTCATGGATGTGTGCCGGGAGGTGTATGAGAAGACTGGCGTTAAGACACAGTTTGACAACATGGCTACCTGGCTGGAGCATTTGGCCCGTGAGAACGGCACACCGCTCTTTGACGGAAACGCATTGGGCGTAGAGAGCGCAGATGTGTTCCTTCCTTTCTATGAAATGGTTCAGACAGGAAGAGAAGAAGGGTGGCTTATTGATCAGGGAATTCAGACATCCAACGGCACAGCCACAGAGGAACAGGCAATCATAAACTATTCCAGCCCTGAGACCCAGTCCTGGTGTTCCTTCTTTAATTCAAACCAGATGGTAGCTATGCAGAATTCCGCTCCGGAAGGTGTGGAACTGGACCTTGTTACCATGCCCTGCAGCGATCCGTCCAAGGCTTATTATATCAGACAGGCCATGTGCTGGACGATTTCTACAAACAGCGCGAATATTGATGAGGCTGTTGCGGTGCTGAACTGGTGGATCAACTCTGAGGAAGCCAACGGAATCATTTTAGGTGAGCCGGGTGTTCCCGCAAATACGGAGATTGCCAACTATGTTGCGGAACAGCTGGATGAGGCAACCGCAAAAACATTCACCTTTGTAACGGACGTTGTGACCTCCAACAGCGCGGCAGGAGATCCGCCTGCGGAGAACGGCGCGTCTCAGGTACGTGATGAGGTTGCGAACGGAATTTGCGAAAGAGTGTCCTACGGGGAACTGAGCGCGGAGGAAGCCGCTCAGGAATTCTTTAACCAGGCCAATGAGATAATGGCGAATTCAGCTTCAGAATAGACAAGGGGTTTAAGGTCGTAATTGATAGCTCGAATGAAAACGGTGTGTTGCTTTGAGCAGCGCACCGTTTTTCAAAACAAAGGAGGTTTCTTTTCTTGAAAACGGCGATTGCAGGAAAAAATAAAAAAACCGGTTTGAAAGAACGTGCCTATAAAACGTTGATGAAAGAGAGCACGGCGGGCGTTGTATTCTGCCTTCCATTTATACTGGGATTTTTACTTTTCATCTTAATTCCGCTGCTGCTGTCTCTCTATTACTCCCTGTGTAAATACAATATTGTAGGGGAAGCGCGGTTTATTGGTATACAGAATTATCTTGATGTTTTTAAGGACGATAAATTTTGGAAGGCTTTGGGGGTAACCGGGTTCTATGCGGTGGTTTCCGTTCCCTTGCGGGTGCTTTTCGCGCTGATCGTAGCTCTTTTGCTGGTGCGGGATACAAAAGTAACGCCCATTTACCGGGCCATGTACTACCTTCCGTCATTGCTGGGCTCTTCCGTTGCCGTTGCGATTCTGTGGAAGCAGATGTTTGCTTACGACGGTCTGATCAACGCTATTTTTGGACTGAAAATCGCGTGGCTGGGTGAGACGGACACCGCCATCTGGGTGCTGATACTGCTCAGTGTCTGGCAGTTCGGTTCCTCCATGCTTATTTTCGTCTCAAATTTAAAGCAGATTCCATCCTCCCTCTATGAGGCGGCCAGGGTGGACGGCGCCAACAGTATTCAGAACTTTTTCAGGATCACATTACCGCTTTTGACGCCCACCATTTTCTTTAATCTGGTGATGCAGTCCATCAACGGACTGATGGTATTTGCTTCCGGGCAGATTATTACAGGCGGAAAACCGCTGGATTCCACGCTGTTCTATGCGCTGTATATGTACAACCAGACGTTTTCTTATAACAATGCCGGCTACGGCTCCGCGCTGGGGTGGGTTCTGATCGTGGTAGTTGCCCTCTATACGGCGATATTGTTTAAGACGAAGAAATACTGGGTATACGAAGGAGGATTATAAAAGTGGCACGGAAAAAAAGAAGAAAAGTAGTGTATCACATTCTGACGATGCTGTGTGGCTTTATTATGATATACCCGCTTATCTGGATGGTATGCAGCAGTCTGAAAGAGAGCGGCACGATCTTCCTCACAGCCTCAGAGCTGATACCGCGGAACATAACCTTTGAAAATTTTATCAACGGCTGGCAGGGCTTTTCAAAAGTAACCTTTGGCGTATTTATTAAAAATACCTTCCTGGTGGCGATCATCGCCATGGCGCTGACTGTGGCGTCCTCGGCGCTGGTGGCCTACGGTCTGGCACGATTAAGATTTAAGGGAAAAAACCTCCTTTTCGCGTTGGTGCTTCTGACCATGATGCTTCCCGGAGAGATCGTGATGATACCCCGGTATCTCTGGTTCAATAAGCTGGGCTGGGTCAATACCTATCTTCCCATGACGGTACCCTGTGCCTTTGCCATTCAGGGTTTCATGGTGTATCAGATGAAAAACTTCATCGAAGGCCTGCCAAGGGAATTGAATGAGGCAGCCAAGATTGACGGCTGTTCCTATTATTCGATTTTTACAAGGATCATTTTGCCGCTTTTGAAACCGGCCATGGGAACGGTGGCGATTTTCTCCTTTATCAATAACTGGAACGATTATATGTCACCGTTGTTGTATCTGAAAAATGTACCCAAGTATACGGTCAGTCTGGCGCTGAAATTATTCTGTGACCAGAGCTCTACCTCCGACTACGGCGCAATGTTTGCCATGGCGGTGGTATCGCTGATTCCGGTGATTCTGATCTTTATCTTCTGTCAGAGATACCTGGTGGAAGGCATCAGTACACAAGGACTTAAAGGTTGATGTATTGCAAAGAAAAAGAAAGAAGGAGACTCATTATGTATATTTCGATTTTTACGGATGAATTGTACCTGGACGCCTCGGAAGTTCTGCCTATCGTGAAAAGCTGGGGTTTGAAATATGTGGATTTTCGTGGACAAATCAACGGAAAAGGGATAGAATATCAGACAGACGAGGAATTGTATGCCCTGAAAGCCCGGCTGGATGAACTGGGCCTTAAGGCGGGGGTTCTTCAGACTTCCCTGGCGAAAAAGCATCTGCCGGACGGGGAGGCGCTTGAGAAGGAAAAGGAAAAGCTGGAAGGAATTATCCGGGCCTCCGAGATTCTCGGAACAAAGCTGGTACGCTGCTTTAACTACTGGCAGCAGGAGCCCGGCGATAAAGACTTCGGAAAGCTGGCCATGATGCCGGACCTTATGAATCTGGTGCTGGAGCGGTTTATGCCCCTGGCAAAACGGGCCAAAGAAGCGGGACTGATTCTCGGATTTGAGAACTGCGGACAGACGCCGGGTGAAGTGATCGCGCTTCTGAAGGCTCTGGATGTGCCGGAGTGGGGCCTTGCATGGGATGTGGCTAATTATTATGACATACTGCCGGAAGCAGAAGGGGATGGCATTGCGTATTTTGAGAAAGCTCTTCAGTACGCAAACATGATTCATGTGAAAAGCTGGGGCGTGATTGACGAGCTGGGGTATAAGAAAGTGCCGTGGGACAGAATTCTTTCCGGCGCGGCCGTCACCGGGAAAGAACTGCCGGTTTCCGTGGAAACCCATAATCCACCGGATTCTCCCTATACCCATCAAGAAGCCTCCCGGATGGTCTATGAAGCGGTGCTTAAGGCCTGGCCGGCGTCCGCGCCCTCGGATATGCGTTCCGCGCTGGCTGTGAAGCAGGAATTCGTCCGTGACTATGCGGATGATCCCGTGCGGTTTGTGGTGGTTGGTCTTGGCATGGGCAAAAACCGGGCAAAGCAGCTGACAGAGACCAGCGGAACAAAATTGTATGGCGTGTGTGACATCAAACCTGAGAGGGCCAAAGAAATCGGTGAGCTGTTTGATGTTCCCTACAGCGATGATATCAACGTATTTCTAAATGACCCAAATGTGGAAGTGATGTATGTGGTAACGCCCACCGGTCAGCATTGTTCCGTGGCCAACCAGTGCCTGGACGCAGGAAAACATGTGCTTATGACAAAGCCCATGGATGTTACGGTGGAGAACTGTGATGTGACCATTCAGAAGGCAAAAGAAAAAGGGCTTCTCCTGGGACTTGACTTTGACTTCCACTTTGACGCGGGTATGATGGCTCTGCGTCAGGCGGTACAGAGTGGATATTTTGGAAAGATGCTTTCTGCCAATATCATGCTCAATGTGCTGCGCACCGACGAGTATTATCTGGAAAACGGAGGCTGGCGGGGCACCTGGGCTATGGATGGCGGCGGCGCTATGTCCAATCAGGGTGTGCACGAGGTGCAGCGGTTGATCTCTCTGTTCGGAATGCCGAAAGAGGTGAAGGGAAGCATTTTTACCAAGAATCATGACATTGAAGCGGAAGATGAGGGTATCACACTCTGGAAGTATGAGGACGGCTTTACGGCGCGCTTCTCCTCCACCACCTGTTATCCGGCATCCTCCTGGTCTGTGCGTATCGAGATCTTCGGTACGGAAGGCGCCTATTACTATACCCTTGGCGGACCGGAGGGGGACCATACATATTGGTGGAAGAACGGACACTG
>CALWLN010000109.1 GCA_944381535.1 uncultured Lachnospiraceae bacterium | reverse complement strand
TGATTCAGTGCCGGGAGCATCTCATTGACAAGACCTTTGAGGCTATCCAGGGCATCAAGAATGTGATCGTGCATATCTATAACTCCACATCCACGCTTCAGCGGGACGTGGTCTTTCACATGAGCCGGGAGGAAATCAAGGAGATTGCTGTCAACGGCACGAAAATGGTGAAGGAGCGGGCCGCCCATTTTGACGGAAATATTACGCTGGAGTATTCGCCCGAAAGCTTTACCGGGACGGAGCTTGACTTTGCCCTGGATATCTGCGCGGCGGTCCAGGAGGTATGGCAGCCGACCCGGGAAAATCCCATGATCATCAATCTGCCGGCCACGGTGGAGATGACGACGCCTAATGTCTATGCGGACCAGATTGAGTGGATGAACACCCATTTTAAAGACAGGGACAGCGTCATTTTAAGCGTGCACCCCCACAACGACAGGGGTACCGGCGTGGCGGCCACGGAGCTGGCCATGCTGGCCGGCGCGGACCGGGTGGAAGGGACCCTGTTCGGCAACGGTGAGCGGACCGGAAACGTGGATATTCTGACGCTGGCCTACAACATGTTCTCCCAGGGCATGGACCCGGGGCTGAATCTTGAAAATATCAATGAGATCATCGATGTATATGAGCGCTGCTGTAAAATGCAGGTGGATATGCGTCATCCCTACGCCGGCAAGCTGGTATTTACGGCCTTCTCCGGTTCTCACCAGGACGCCATCAACAAGGGCATGCATGCCCTGAGAGAGCGGGACAGCCGGATCTGGGAGGTGCCTTATCTGCCCATCGACCCGGCGGACGTGGGGCGTCAGTACGAGCCTGTGGTGCGTATCAACAGCCAGTCCGGCAAGGGAGGTGTGGCCTTCGTCATGGATACCATGTTCGGATACCAGCTTCCCAAGGCCATGCACAGGGAGTTTGCGGATGTGATTCAGAAGATTTCCGAGAAGCAGGGCGGCGAGGTGGAACCTCAGCAGATTATGGATGCCTTCCGCAGCGAGTACCTGGATCGGACAGAACCCTTTGCCTTTGTGAAGCTGAAGGTGGAGGATTTGGGCGATACGGATTCCCGTGTATCCCTGGATTTTAAGTATCACGGAGAACTTTTGCATGTGGTAGGGGACGGAAACGGACCTATTGACGCAGTGAAGAACGCTGTTGCCACCAGGGTGCCCATTGACATCAAGGTGCTGAATTACTCGGAGCATGCCTTAAGCGAGGGCTCTCATGCCCGGGCGGCGGCCTATATTCAGATGCAGGATAACAAGACGGGCAGGGTGACCTTCGGCGTTGGAACCAGTTCCAACATTACCAGGGCGTCTATTCGCGGATTCTTCAGCGCGTTGAATCGGCTGGCGTAAAGCAGATTCTTCCGTGCGTTGAATCGGCTGGCGTGAGGGAATTCTTTTGCGCGTTGAATCGGCTGGCGTGAGGTTGCTGCTCTGCCGGGCAGCAGAATTGAATAAAGGAGTATAACATAAATATGAGATATGATTATCTGATTGTAGGCGCAGGGCTTTTCGGGGCAGTATTTGCCTGTGAGGCCGCCAAAAAGGGAAAAAAGTGCCTGGTCATAGACAAGCGGGACCATATCGGTGGCAACATTTATACCTATGAGCAGGAGGGCATCCAGGTGCATAAGTACGGCGCCCATATTTTCCATACCAGCAATGAGCAGGTCTGGAAGTATGTAAATGACCATGCCCGTTTTAACCGCTACACCAACAGTCCGGTGGCCAATTATAAAGGTGAGCTGTACAGCATGCCCTTTAACATGTACACCTTCAACAAAATGTGGGGCGTGGTGACCCCCAAGGAGGCCAGGGCAGAGATTGCCAGGCAGGTGGCGGAGAGCAGGATTGAGAAGCCGCAAAATCTTGAGGAGCAGGCCATTTCTCTGGTGGGCCGGGATATCTATGAGAAGCTGGTGAAGGGGTATACGGAGAAGCAGTGGGGAAAATCCGCCACAGAGCTTCCCGCCTTTATCATCAAGCGGCTGCCGGTGCGGTTTACTTATGACAATAATTATTTTAATGACTTGTATCAGGGAATCCCCATTGGAGGGTATACGAAGATGATTGCTTCCATGCTGGAAGGCGTGGAAGCGCGTTTGTCGGAGGATTTTCTGGAGAAGCGGGAAGCTTACCAGCAGATGGCGGATAAGGTGGTGTACACCGGGATGCTGGATGCCTATTTTGGTAATTGCTATGGGACTCTGGAATACCGGAGCCTGCGGTTTGAGACGGAGGTGCTGGATGAAGATAATTATCAGGGAAACGCAGTGGTGAATTATACCGACAGGGAGACGCCCTATACCCGGGTCATTGAACATAAGCATTTTGAGTTCGGCACCCAGGAAAAGACGGTGGTGACCAGGGAGTATCCGGCGGACTGGAAGCCGGGGGACGAGCCTTATTACCCCATGAATGATGAGAAGAATAATGCGCTGTTTCAGAAGTACCAGAAACTGGCTGAAAAGGAAGAAAATGTAATATTCGGAGGCCGTCTGGGGCAGTATAAGTATTATGACATGGACGACGTGGTAGAGCAGGCGTTAGTGTGCGCGGAGAGAGAGCTTGGATAGCTGTCTACACAGCGGTCTGAAGGCAGCCGGGGAGTACCATGGAAAGCTACAGCATGAAGATATGCGTGTGTCAGAAATTTTTGAGAACAGAGGAAATATAGGAGACGGAGCATGAAAAAAATTTTGGTAACGGGCTGCAACGGGCAGCTTGGACGGGCTATCAATCAGGTATACGCCCGGGACGAGGTGGAATTTATCAATACGGACGTGGTGGAAGGACCGGGGGTGACCGCTCTGGACATCACGGATGTGGAGGGGGTGCTGGCCCTGGTCCGGCAGACGAAGCCGGAGGTGATCATCAACTGCGCGGCCCACACCAACGTGGACAAGTGCGAGGAGCAGTGGGACCTGGCTTACAAAATCAACGCCATCGGCCCGCGGAACTTAAGCATTGCCGCCACGGAGATTGGAGCGAAGTTGATTCATGTGTCCACGGACTATGTGTTTGCCGGGGACGGAACACGACCCTA
>CALWLN010000108.1 GCA_944381535.1 uncultured Lachnospiraceae bacterium | reverse complement strand
GGAAGATAAACAAAGCAAAGACGGCGTAACCAATGGCTGCACCGTCCAAAACAATCAATATTTAATTCAATTACAAGAGCGACCTTGGGGCACCTTCCTTACGGAGGGTGCCCCAAGCGGAACTCTTTTGTGTTTGCAAAGGGATTGAGTTTCTTTTCCGAATATGATAGAATCTAGGCGGACAATGGATTTGGAAAGTCTATCGGAATAGAAGGAATAAGAACCGGAGTTCTGAAGTAAACAGAGAGTGAGGGATAGATATGGGACTAAATCAGACACCGTCCTCCGAGCGCGTGCATATCGGCTTTTTCGGAAGGCGGAATGCGGGAAAATCCAGCGTAGTGAACGCGGTGACAGGTCAGGAGCTGGCGGTGGTATCTAAGATAAAGGGAACAACGACGGATCCGGTGCGGAAGGCTATGGAACTGCTGCCCTTAGGCCCGGTAACGATTATCGACACACCCGGCATTGATGATGAAGGTGTTCTTGGGGAACTTCGGGTAAAAAAGACAAAGCAGGTGTTGAACAAGACGGATGTTGCCGTCCTTGTGGTGGATGGCACGGAAGGGAAAAAAGAAGCGGACGAAGAACTGATCGGGCTGTTTCGTGAGAAAAATATCCCTTATCTGGTGGTTTATAACAAAATGGATCTGCTATCAGAGGAGGACGGCCTGTCCGCCGGAGAAAGGGCGGCGGTTGAAATAAAAGCAACAGGCCAGGCAGAGACTTTGAATCATGCCGCAGGTCCGGCAGCGGCGGAAGCCGAAATCTATGTCAGCGCAAAAACAGGGGAGCATATAGAGGAATTGAAAGAGCGCATTGCCGCCATGGCAGTGACGGAAGAGCCGAAGCTTCGGATCGTGGGGGACCTGATCAATCCCTCGGATTTTGTGGTGCTGGTGGTACCCATCGACAAGGCGGCCCCCAAAGGCCGGCTGATCCTTCCCCAGCAGCAGACCATCCGGGATATCCTGGAGGCAGACGCCACCGCCATTGTGGTGAAGGAATATGAACTTAAGGAGACCTTAGAGCAGCTTGGGAAAAAGCCGAAGCTGGTGATTACGGACAGCCAGGTATTTGCCAAGGTCCATGCGGACACGCCCAAAGACATTTTGCTGACTTCTTTTTCCATCCTGTTTGCCCGTTATAAGGGCAATCTGGAGACACTGGTGAAGGGCGCCGCGGCAATCGAGACCCTTAAGGATGGGGATAAGGTTCTGATCTCAGAGGGCTGCACCCATCACAGGCAGTGCGATGATATCGGTTCGGTAAAAATACCTCGGTGGCTTAAGAATTATACCAAGAAGGAGCTTACGATCTCCCTCTCCTCCGGGACGGAATTTCCGGAAAATCTGGAGGAGTATCGGCTGATCATACACTGCGGTGGCTGCATGCTGAATGAGCGGGAAATGAAATACCGGATGAAATGCGCCGGGGACGCCAAGGTTCCCATGACAAATTACGGCGTTGCCATCGCATATATGCAGGGAATCCTGAAACGAAGTCTGGGGCCTTTCCCGTACCTTCTGGCAGAACTGGAGGGAGGAGTGGGAGCATGAGCAACGCTAAAGAAAATAACACATATCAGGAAGCCATGCCTACAGCCATCACAGACGCCGCGACAGGCAGCAGGCATGCAGCCGCCACAGACGCCGCAACAGCCAGCGGGCATGCGGCCGCGCCCTACGGAGAAGAGACAAGAAAGGCATTGGAGAACTTTCCGCTGCCTTATCATCATACCAATCTGAACCTGATCCGTGCCATGATCCTGGTGAAGCTGGCGGCAGCAAAAGCCTACCAGCGGGTTCTGCCGGAGAAGGCAGAGCTGTATGGGCGGATTGCCCGGGCCTGCACCGGGCTTCTGGCGGATCTAAGGGAAGAATGGTTTCCTACCTGTGCCCTCCAGGGCGGGGCCGGTACCTCCGCCCATATGAACGTGAATGAGGTCCTTGCCAGTCTTGCGGGGGCCCATCCACTGGATGACGTGAACCGGGGACAGTCCACCAATGATGTCTACCCCACGGCCCTTCGTGTTGCCGCCATTTTTCAGCTTCGCAAATTGAGTGAGAGCGCAGCCAGGCTGCAGCAGGCGCTGCAGGAGAAGGAACATGAATTTGACGGCGTCAAAAAGCTGGGGCGGACGGAGCTGATGGATGCGGTCCCCATTACACTGGGGGAAGAATTCGGCGCCTATGCCCAGGCTGTCGCCAGGGACCGCTGGCGGCTGTATAAGGCGGAGGAGCGCCTGCGGCAGACCAACATGGGCGGGACGGCGGTGGGAGCGGGAAATAACGCCGACCGGAAATACCAGGTCCTTGTGATTGAGGAGTTAAAGGAACTCACCGGAATCGGCCTGGCCAGGGCGGAATATCCCATGGATATCACCCAGAATCAGGATGTGTTCGTGGAGGTGTCGGGTCTTGTGAAGGCCATGGCGGCAAATCTGATGAAGATCGCGGGTGATTTCCGGCTGATGAATTCCGGCCCTCACGGAGGAATTGGGGAGATTAAGCTGAAAGCCCTGCAGGCCGGAAGCACCATTATGCCGGGGAAAGTGAATCCGGTTATTCCGGAGATGGTCATGCAGGCTGGAATGAAAGTGATTGCCAATGACAGCGCAATTTCCATGGCTGCCGCTCACGGGGAATTTGAACTGAACGCTTTTCTGCCGCTGATTGCGGACTGCCTGTTGGAAAGCCTGGAACTGTTGACGGAAACCGCGGATATTTTCCGGGAAAAATGTGTCTGCTGCCTGGAAGCACGGGAGAACCGCTGCAAGGAGCTGTTGGAGCAGTCCTATGCTTTCGCCGCGGAGTACACCCCTTATCTGGGCTACGATACCGTCAGCCGTGTAATCAACGAACATCAGGGAAATGTAAAAGAAATCCGGGAAATTTTGGAGAGCTTGACGGAAGAGAGCAAATAGAAATCCGGAAGTGCCTTGGAGAAAGCAGCGGCAGAAAAGCGCGCAAACGTTATGCAGTGGGCCGCCGTAACGTAAAAGGGAGCCACGCGCGCGCAGCTCCCAAATTTTCTAAGCTCTTTCAACTTTACCGCTCTTTAAGCAAGAAGTACAAACATACACTTTCTTAGGTGTTCCGTTCACGTTGCACTTTACGGATTTCACGTTAGACTTCCACATTCTGCTGGATTTTCTATTAGAATGGCTTACATTGTTTCCGAAATGAGCGCCTTTTCCACAAATACTACATTTTGCCATAATTGCACCTCCTTGCAAAAATTTAAGTCTACATATTGTTGTAGGCTCACAACATAGATATTCTATCAGAAAGATAGCGGGATTGCAAGAAGAAAATGAAAAAATTCTTAAAAAGATAAATTTAATGTTTCCTTTTTGGAGAAAAGCGGTTATAATAGTATTCATGATTATATGCCAACGGCAGGAACCCGCTATTTTCTTCTGCTGTATGAATAAATGGAGGTCTTAAGTATGAAAGGACAAATGGACACAAAGCTGGGTAAAGTGTTAATTGATACAGATGTCATTGCCACCTATGCAGGTTCTGTGGCGGTGGAGTGCTTCGGTATTGTGGGTATGGCTGCCGTGAATGTACGGGACGGCCTGGTGAAGCTTTTGAAGCGGGATTATCTGAATCACGGAATCAGCGTGAGCATCGCGAACAATAAGATAACACTGAACTTTCATGTGATTGTATCCTATGGCGTGAGTATTTCAACGGTGGCTGATAACTTGATCAGTACGGTGAAATACCAGGTAGAAGAGTTTACCGGTATGGAAATCGAAAAAATCAACATCTTCGTTGAAGGTGTGAGAGTGATTGATTAAGGAGGAAGCGTAAAGTGGAAATAAAGACAATCGATGCGTCACTGCTGGCGAAAATGTTCCTGGCCGGCGCGAAAAATCTGGAGGCAAAGAAAGAGTGGATCAACGAGCTGAATGTATTCCCGGTACCGGATGGGGACACCGGTACAAATATGTCGATGACGATCTTGTCGGCAGCCAAGGAAGTCAGCGCCCTTGAGACTATGGACATGAAGTCTTTGGCGAAAGCTATTTCCTCCGGCTCATTGCGAGGCGCGCGGGGTAATTCCGGCGTAATTTTGTCTCAGCTTTTTCGTGGATTTACCAAGGGGATTGCCAGTCACGATAAGCTGGATGTGATCGTGCTGACTGACGCCATGCAGAAGGCTGTAGAGACTGCCTATAAGGCTGTTATGAAGCCCAAGGAGGGTACCATCCTCACGGTGGCCAAGGGGGCCGCTGACAAGGCTTTGGAATTGATCGGTGAGACTGAGGATTTGACGGTATTTATAGAGGAGATTATCAAGCATGCCGACTACGTATTAAGCCAGACCCCGGAAATGCTTCCTGTTTTAAAACAGGCCGGTGTGGTAGACTCCGGCGGTCAGGGATTGGTGGAGGTTCTTCGAGGCGCCTACGACGCGCTTCTGGGCAAGGAGATTGACTACACCATTGAGGGGGCTGAAAGCGGCTCCGGCATGGTGAAGATCAGCGCTCAGGCGGAGGAAGATATCAAGTTCGGTTACTGTACCGAGTTTATCATAGTTCTGAATAAAGAACTCACCCAAAGTCAGGAACATGGTTTCAAGGAATTTTTGGAGTCCATCGGAGATTCTATCGTGGTTGTCGCGGATGATGAAATTGTAAAAGTCCATGTACATACCAATGATCCTGGACTTGCGTTGCAGCGTGCTTTGACCTACGGTTCCTTAAGCAAAATCAAGATTGATAACATGCGTGAGGAGCATCAGGAAAAATTAATCAAGGACGCCCAGAAGGTGGCGGAGGCCCAGAAAGCGGAGCAGGAGCAGGCGGCAGGCCGGACGCGGGAGGAGGCAGCTACAGAGGAGTTGTCCCCGGAAGAGCCTGAAAAGGAAATGGGCTTTATCGCCGTATCCATCGGCGAGGGGCTTAATGAGATTTTCAGGGGCCTTGGAGTGGACTACATTATTGAGGGCGGCCAGACCATGAACCCCAGCACCGAGGATATGTTGAACGCCATTGACAAGGTGCGCGCAAAGACCGTATTTATTCTGCCCAACAATAAAAATATCATCCTGGCAGCCAATCAGGCCGCTTCCCTGGTTGAGGATAAGAAAGTGGTGGTAATTCCCACCAAGACCATTCCCCAGGGAATTACCGCTCTTATCAACTACATCCCCGAGAAGGATGCGGAGGATAACGAGAAGCGGATGAAAGAGGAGATTGGCAACGTCAAGACCGGACAGGTGACCTATGCCGTCCGGGATACAATCATAGACGATAAGGAGATCAAGCAGGGCGATTATATGGGAATCGGCGACTCCACCATTCTCTCGGTGGGAGAGGATATGGACGCGGTTGTCAAGGAGATGGTCGCGCAGCAGGTGGATGAGGACGCCGCCATTATCAGCGTATATTACGGTGAGGATGTGGATGAGGAGGCAGCGGGTGCGCTTGGCGCTTACCTGGAAGAGACTTATCCCGACTGCGAGGTGGAGGTACACTTCGGCGGTCAGCCCATCTATTACTATCTGATTTCGGTAGAGTAGCCTGTTGGTTTTGGCTCGGCGGCAGGTCATCGTGCTTGCGGCGGGTGGAACGGATATTTCAATAATAAGGAGAGATTCTTATGGATTTTTGCTCCTCCATCGGAGAAATAAAGGGAATCGGAGCGAAAACAGAACAATTATTTCACAAGCTGGGAGTATACACCGTAGGTGATATACTCCTTCATTATCCCCGGGATTACGAGAAAATGCCGCCCCTGCAATCGGTGGGGGAGCTTTTGGCCGGGGAAGTGACAGAGGGCATGACGGCGGCCGTGGCGGCCAGGGTGGAGAAAGTTCCTCTGGCGCGAAACACCGGGCGGATGCAGGTTACCACCCTTACCGTGAGAGAGCGGGGACACAGTCTGTCTCTGGTCTGGTTTCGTATGCCCTATCTGAAAAGTATCTTGAAGGTGGGGGAGTATTTTGTGTTCCTGGGAAAGCTTCAAAGGAAGGGAAACAGCCTTTCCATGGACCAGCCCCAGATTCTGTCTCCCGAGAAATACCAGGACATGCAGAACTGCCTGTGGCCCTGCTACGCTCTGACTCAGGGCCTGAGCAAAAATATGGTGTCAAAGACCGTGAAGCAGGCCCTGGAACAGCTGGATTTATCCCGGGATTATCTACCGGAGGATATCCGGCAGCGTCTGTATCTGGCGGAGACCAATTTCGCCCTGGAAAATATTCATTTTCCGGAAAGTCAGGAAGCTTTAGCGGCGGCAAGACGCCGTCTGGTGTTCGACGAATTTTTTCAGTTTATACTGGCAGCGCAGCTCCAGAAGAAACAGATGGAGCGGGTGAAAAATGAATTTGTTTTCGGACCCATGGAGGGCTCCTGGGCTGATGAGGTGCTCTTAAAGCTTCCCTACGATCTGACAGGCGCCCAGAAGAGAACTTTAAGAGAAGTGCGGGAAAATATGCGTGGCGATACCATTATGCAGCGTCTGATTCAGGGGGATGTGGGCTCCGGCAAGACCATTCTGGCCTTTCTGGCCATGCTGGACTGCGCCCAGAACGGTTATCAGTCCGCTCTGATGGCCCCCACGGAGGTGCTGGCCCGCCAGCATTACGAGACCTTCCGGGAACTGTGTGAAAAATACGAACTGAAGGTGCATGTGATTTTGCTGACCGGCTCCATGACCCAGAGGGAGAAGCGCAGGGCCTACGACAGGATTCAGCTTTATTCCGGCGCCATGGTCATCGGCACTCATGCGCTGATACAGGAGAGGACCGTCTTTGATAATCTGGCGCTGGTTATCACCGATGAGCAGCACCGCTTTGGGGTGAAGCAGCGGGAAAATCTGTACTTAAAGGGTTCCCAGCCACACATCCTGGTGATGAGCGCCACGCCCATTCCCAGGACCCTGGCGATTATTCTATATGGAGATCTGGATATTTCCGTTGTGGATGAGGTCCCGGCAAGACGCCTGCCCATCAAGAACTGCGTGGTCCCCCCCTCTTACCGGCCCAAAGCCTATCAATTTATCAAAAATGAGGTGGAAAAGGGCCATCAGGCTTACGTCATCTGTCCCCTGGTGGAGGAGAGCGAGGGCCTTGAGGCGGAGAATGTGGCGGATTATGAAAAAAAGCTGCGTCAGGAGCTTCCCGGCCTTACCATCGCCTGCCTTCACGGAAAGATGAAGGGAGCCCTGAAAAACCAGATCATGGAGGAGTACGCCGCCGGACAGATTCAGGTGCTGGTCTCCACCACCGTCATCGAGGTGGGAGTCAACGTGCCAAACGCCACCGTCATGATGATCGAGGACGCCCAGCGCTTCGGCCTGGCCCAGCTTCACCAGCTCCGGGGCCGTGTGGGCCGTGGCGAGGCCCAGTCCTACTGCATTATGATGAATACCTCCGACGGCGAGCGGGCGAAAAAGCGTCTGGAAATTTTAAATAAATCCAACGACGGCTTTTTCATTGCCTCCGAGGACTTAAAGCTCCGGGGACCGGGAGATTTCTTCGGTATCCGCCAGAGCGGTTTGTTGGAATTTCAGCTTGGGGATATTTACCAGGACAGTGATTTGCTGAAGATGGCTTCCCAGGAGGCGAAGGAAATTCTTGCGGAGGACCCGGAGCTTTCGGATGAGAGGAATCGGAGTATCCGGGAACAGGTATTAAAGTACCTGGACGCCTGTGTGGAGACGGCGAATCTTTGAAGCGGTATTTCAGGTCTTTGAGGCTTTTGATGTTAAGATAGATTTAATATTTCCAAAAACTGAGAAGGCTGATATACCAAAACAGAAGCGTTGGAATAGTCCTTGGTGTTACGGGTGACAAAACAGTCCATGCCGGTTCTCATACGCGATCCAGCCTTTCCTCACGTGCCTCCTCCAGTGTGACATCATCAGGGAGAACGCCGAACAGAGATTTTGCAATTGCCACACGGTCCTGATTTGGGTTGGATAGCTTTGCGACCACCTTGCCGTTTTTGGTAATATAAATATCCTCGGTTTCTGCAAGTAAGAGATATTTTCCTAAATTCAAAGTTAGCAACCCCCATTTCAAATGGGGGTTTAGACTTAACCCCTCCGGGGTATTTTACCGGTTCCGCCAGAGGCGGGGTCTCGCAGTACCATTTTTACTGGTTGCCTCCTAAAGAAGGCGTC
>CALWLN010000107.1 GCA_944381535.1 uncultured Lachnospiraceae bacterium | reverse complement strand
TGGCCGCTTTCTCATCAACTCGGGCGTCGTTTCCGTCCACCACAGGCAGGCGCATGGTGCCCATGCCAAGAGCCGACAGCTTCATTCCTTGAAAATCTTTGTAAATCATGGTTCCAACACTCCTTTTCTGTTATAGATTTATTATCATTATACCTTTCTTTCTGAAAGAATTCCATCAACCTGCGGACAAAATTTAGCTTCCAAAATAAGCCGCAATCTCCTCCATCCTCCGCACCTGCCCCACATGGAAGGGACAGCGCGAATCGCAGTGTCCGCACCCCACGCAGTCCGAGGCTTTGGCGCCCAAAGTGGCATAGTGCGGTCTGGCAAGCTCATCCCCGGCCAGGGCGAGGTCATAATACTTGTTGATCAGTACCACGTCCAGCCCCGCGGGACAGGGCTGGCAGTGGTTGCAGTAGACGCAGACGCCGGCGGACTCTTTTGGCGTGAAGCCGCCAATGACAGAATAATCCTTTTCCTCCTCCGTTGCAGTGAGGAAGCCCAGAACGCGCCTTAAATCCTTCCGGTTCCGCACACCGGGCAGCACAGTCAGAACGCCGGGACGGTCCAGCGCATACTGCATGCACTGATACTCCGTCAGCGCCTGTCCGAAGGGAGAGGTTTTCGCGTCCAGAAGCTGCCCGCCGCTGAAGGCCTTCATCACCGAAATTCCCACGCCCTCCGCCTCACAGCGCCGGTACAGCATGGTGCGCTCATCCCCGCTGCCCACGGCGTACTCGCCATGGCAGTAATCGTAGGCCGGGTTAATGCTGAACATCAGCATATCCAGGATTTTCCTGTCCAGCACCTTTTGCGCCACAGCGGGCGTGTGGGAGGACAGGCCGATGTGGCGGATAACCCCCTGGCGCTTCAGGTCCTCCATATACGCAAGGGTTCCCTGGGCAATGGCAGTCTCCAGATCCGACTCCTCGTCAATGCAATGGAGAAAGCCAAAGTCGATATAGTCCGTCCTAAGCGCCTTCAGCTGCCACTCCACGGAGCGCTTGATCTCATCCAGATTCAGTGTCCAGCCATATTTTCCGCTGCGGTAATCCGCGCCGAAATGCACCTGGAAGTACACCGGGCTGCGGCAGCCGGAAACGGCACGCCCATAGACCGGGAAGGGCGCAGCGTCCCCCGCGGCCATATCAAAAAAGTTTATGCCATTTTCCAGCGCCAGGGCAATGGTCTCTTCCGCTTCCTTCTCACCGGCCTCTCCCAGCGAACTGTTGCCCAGACCGATCATACTGATTTGTTCCCCGCCATGGGGCAGTCTGCGATATTCCATACAAACGCTCCTTTCTTATCTTCCCGTTACATTAATTGTTGTTTTGTGAAATATCCGTCCCGAAGTATTTCTCCGACAGTTCCGTAAGCTGGCCGGATTCGGACAGTTCTGTCAGCGCCTGGTTGATCGCCTCCCGCAGAGCAGCCGTTTCCTCCCCTTTGCGCATGGGGATAGCCACCTGGGTGACCTCCGGGTCCAGACAGGCAATTTTGATGTTTGCGTCGGGATGGGCTTCCATGTAGTCGTAATAGGTCACTTCGGCATTTAAGGTGGCGTCGATCCGCCCGCTCAACAGAAGTTCAAAGGTCTGGTTCAGATCGTCCACACCGGTCACCTGGGCGCCATAGGCCTCCGCCAGCTCCGCGTAGGTGCTGGAGATGGTGTTGGCCGTGTGCTTCCCCTCCAGGTCCTCCATGCTCTGAATATCGTTGTTATCGCCGCTTACAATAACAGCCGTCCGGTTATAGGCATAGGGGATGGAGAAATCATATGCTTCCTGGCGTTCCTCCGTGATGTCCACGCCGTTGATCATAATGTCATAGCGTCCCGCGTCCAGACCGGCCAGCAGACCGTCCCACTCTCCCTCTACGAAGGTGGCTTCCACGCCCAGCTTTTCCGCGATCAGCTGCCCCACTTCCACATCATAGCCTACCAGATTGTCATCCTCATCGTGATAGGTCCAGGGGGCCCAGGTGCCCTCCATGGCGATGACGATTTCTCCTTCCGTCTGAATCTGTTCCAGCAGATCACCGGAGGAATCATTTTCATTTCCGGAAGCCCCCTGGGACTGACCGCCGCTTCCGCAGCCGGTCAGGGCAAATGTTCCCAATAAGGCGACAGTCACGATATATGCGATAATACGATTCTTTTTCATCTTCATCATTTCCTTTCTACTGTAAGATATCTGCCGGTTCCGCCTTCCCGGCAAAGGTCTGAAGGAACGCTCTCGTCCGCTCTTCCTTCGGATTTTCAAAAATTTCCCCGGAGTTTCCGGCCTCCACCACAACGCCGTGTTCCATAAAGACCACCTTGTTGGAGACATCCCGGGCAAAGCCCATCTCATGGGTGACCACCAGCATAGTCATACCCTCCTCCGCCAGCTGGCGCATAACGGCCAACACCTCCTTGGTAAGCTCCGGGTCCAGGGCTGAGGTGGGCTCGTCAAAAAAGATGATCTCCGGATTGGTGGCTACCGCCCGGGCTATCGCCACTCGCTGCTGCTGTCCCCCGGACAGCTGGCTGGGATAATGGTCATACCGGTCCGAAAGCCCTACCTTGTCCAGCGCTCTGCGGCCAATCTCCCGGGCCTGCTCCTTGGGCATCCTGCGGGCCACGATCAACCCCTCCGTCACATTTTGCAGGGCAGTCTTGTTGGAAAACAGGTTGTAGTCCTGAAACACGAACCCTGTCCTTCGGCGCAGCCGGGCGGCCTCCTTGCGGCTCACATGGCCGAAGCGATAAACCTGGTCGTCAAAACGCATGGTGCATTCCTCTGCATTTTCCAGAAAGTTTATGCACCTAAGCAGGGTGGTCTTGCCTGAACCGCTGGGTCCTATGATAGCCACCACATCCCCCTTGTCAACGGTAAGGTCCACACCTTTTAAAACCTCCAGATACAAAGCCAGCGCTTCATAGGTTCGGGCCACAATGCGCTGAGTCGCCATAAACATTTCCGCTACCGTGATATTAGCCGCCAGGGACGTGTCCTTCACCATGGCAATGAGGGAATTGGACAGCGTCGGGAACGCGGTGCGCAGCGCCTGGGGAAGAATGATCCTGCGCATGATCTGAAGATAACTCATCCCCACACACTGCCCGGCCTCCATCTGCCCTGCCGGAACCGCTTCCAGCGCAGCGCGTATGGTCTCCGCACAATAAGCCCCTTCATTGATGGAAAATACCAGCACGGCCGCCGGAAAGGCGTCAATGACAATACCCACATTGGGCAGTCCATAGAACACCACAAACAGCTGAATCAGAAGCGGTGTTCCCCGGATGACCCATATGTAAAAACGTGCAAGCTGTTTCAGTACTTTTATATTGGCAAACTGTACCAGCGCGGTGATCGTAGCAATGACCAGCGCCAGAGAAAAAGAAATAATCGTCAGTGGAATCGTCACGGTCAGACCCGGAAGCAGAATGTTCCAAAAAGAGTCGATGAGAATCTCCACGATCCGATTGTCCATCATGCTCTTTCATCTCCTTTCCGTCCAAGTATATACCCAAAATGCTTAAATAGCAAATACTTATATCGTATATATATTCATAACTAAAATTAATGAAAGAGGGGGGGCCCCTTCCCACAAAACGGTTCCCTTGAAAAAATTATATTGACAATTTCTTGTATGATACATATAATAATACATAGATACTCATCTATGTGAGGTGACTTTTAGAAATGAACGAAAAAAGAATAGCGGCAATTTTCAAAGCATTCTGCGATGAAAACCGCATTAGAATTATAAAGCTGTTGCGTTCTGGTGAAAAATGCGCCTGCAAGCTGTTGGAAGAAATCAATGTCACACAGCCCACGCTTTCCCATCATATGAAAATACTGTGCGATGCCGGAATCGTTGTCGGGCGCAAAGAGGGAAAATGGACGCACTATTCCATTTCAGAAAAAGGTGTGGAACAGGCAAAAGAATGTTTGCGGCAGTTGACAACCCTTGATGTTGAAAGCGAAAACAAGTCGTACTGTGAAAAGTAAGGAAGTCTACATTGCTTTTCCGCACGACTTATATTCGGAACTATAAATAGATATATTTCAATATGACTATATGAAAGGGAACTTTCTATGAAGACATTAAAAACAGCGTGGAACTTTTTTCAAAATGAAGTCCTCGGTATGCACTGGCTGAATCGGCTGATTGAAACAATTTTGAATGCCTGCGGATTAGATACCACAGGCAAAATCGGAGCCAGCGTTCAATTCTTCATTTACGATACCATAAAAATTATGGTACTGCTCGGCGTGTTGATTTTAATCATCTCATATATTCAAAGTTATTTCCCGCCCGAAAGGACGAAAAAGATCCTTGGCAGGTTTCACGGGATATGGGCGAATATCATTGCCGCTTTGCTTGGTACAGTGACACCGTTCTGCTCGTGTTCCTCTATTCCGCTGTTTATCGGATTTACAAGTGCAGGCTTGCCGCTTGGCGTTACTTTCTCCTTTTTGATTTCTTCTCCGATGGTTGATCTCGGCAGCCTTGTCTTGCTGATGAGCATTTTCGGTTGGAAAGTCGCTGTTTTGTATGTCGTTCTCGGTTTAATGATTGCCGTTGCCGGCGGTACGATAATTGAAAAGTTGCACCTTGAAAATCAAGTGGAAGAATATATCCGAAAGGGTCACGCTATTGATGTTCTGCGAGAAGAACTGCATTTCAAAGAACGTATGAAATATGCCTGGGAGCAGGTCGTTTCAACAGCAATAAAATAACAATCCGTTCGGCGTAATTCTTGCTACGATAGTCGGTATTCCGATGTATGCGGATATTTTCGGTACGATTCCGATTGCAGAGGCTCTGCTTGCAAAGGGTGCTTTGCTCGGCGTTGTCCTTTCCTTTATGATGGGCGTTACTACCCTCTCGCTCCCCTCAATGATCATGCTTCGCAAGGCAGTCAAGCCGAAACTGCTCGGCATTTTCATTGGAATATGTGCTGTTGGTATTATCGTTGTGGGTTACTTCTTCAACGCAATACAATATTTCATCGTATAATTTACAGGAGGTTATCATTATGGCATTATTTAACTTTGGAAAGAAAAAGGACGAGGAAAAGAAAACACCCGCTTGCGGTTGTTCTGTCGGTGAAGCAGGCAGCATTACAAACGATTGCTGCCCCGATTTGAAAGAAGGCGAAATCTGCTGTATCAAGGTATTAGGAGCGGGCTGTAAATCCTGCCATGAGCAGTATGAGAATGCAAAACAAGCCGTAAAAGATATGGACCTTTCCGTATTTGTGTTCATAACTCCTGCCGAAGTCAGATCGCAGAGGCACTTGGCAAGCATTTGGCGGGAGACAAATTTGATTTCTATTCCGCAGGAACGGAAACCAAACCGCAAATCAATAGGGACGCTGTGATTTCAACGGGGTGTGATGTCGGCTGTCCTTATATCGGCAGAGCTTTCAATGATGACTGGGGGCTCCCTGATCCGACAGGAAAAAGCGATGAATACGGTACATCCGATACCAGAAGCAGACGCCACTAGCTTTGTCATTGCGCCTCCCTACTCTAAAGCTCATCATCGCTCTCTATCTCCAGAATATCCTGGATGGAAACACTTCTCCCGTCTTCCAGGCGAATCACATGCTCCGTTTCATCTATCCGCTTGAGACGGCTAGCCGCAGTAACACAGGCTCCGCCCTCCTTCCGCTCATCCTGCTGAAAATAGGTGACGGTTACCTCCGGCCGCCGGTCGATGTGCTTTGCCAGCACATCCAGCCTGCGCTTCAATTCCTCCTGGCTGCTGTCACTCAACTCCGGTCTGGTCTCCGTCAGACGGGCCGTTTCCCGAATGACGTCCCCATAGCCGGTAAGGGCCGCAAAGGGAGAAAACTGCGCCGCCCGCTCCTCCATGGGCATTTGCGGGTGATGGCTGGAGACATGGTGCGGCAGATCAATCATATCATCATAGGGTCCTCTCATGCCTTGTGTCCTCCAATCTGCTCATTGCGTTCCCGCGCGGTTGCGCCTTCTTCGAAATCCATCCCCCGCAGAATTGCGTTTTTGCCATACTTCTTTTTGATATCCAGCACTGCCTTCTGCCACCGTTTTTCCCTGTCCTCCTGCTCTTGCTGCTCCCTCTGGGCCTGGTAATCCGTAAAGAGATTCATCTGCTCAAACCCTTCCTCCCTGGCCGCCAGCCTTTCCTCCACCACATGGGTGGCTGTCAGATACAGCCGCCGCACCAGTAGCTTCGGATTCACCACCCTGTCATACAGCGCCATGGCCGCCTCCATAATCTGTTTTGTAGAGGCAGTATAACGGTCCAGATTTTCCGTACCATGAGCATGCTTTGGTACCGTCCGCCCATAGCGGTCCTTGGTAGTTTCCCCCTGATAGCTTTTTTGGCCCTGGGAATTCTTCAGACTTTCCCTGTCGTATCCTACGTTCAGCACCAGCTGATCCGTGACCAGTCCCCGGTCCACCAGATCCAGAGACAGCATATCAGCCATTTCCCGCACTACCAGTCTGGCCTTCTCAAAAGAATACGGACAGGAAAGCACCTGCCCGGAGCCAACGCTGTTGGAGGCGGGCTTATACGCCTTGATATCCGCAATGGCGCAGGGCTCCCACCCCCAGGCGTGGTCAATGAGCAGTTCCGCGTTAATGCCGAACATCCGGTATAACAGCTCTTCATTATAATAATCCGTTTCCCTGCCTATGGAGCACCTGGCAATGTCCCCCATGGTAAATAATCCTTGTTCCTCCAGCTTCTTTGCGTAGCCCGGGCCCACCCGCCAGAAATCCGTCAGCGGACGATGGCTCCAGAGCAGCCGGCGATAACTCTTCTCGTCCAGTTCCGCAATCCGCGCCCCGTTTTCATCCGGCTGAATATGCTTCGCCTCAATATCCATGGCCACCTTACAGAGATACAGATTTGTCCCGATTCCCGCAGTGGCGGTGATACCTATCGTCTTCTGGACATCCAGAATTATTTTCGCCGCCAGTTCCCGGGCAGAAAGCCGATACGTCCTCAGATATCCGGTGACATCCATGAAAACCTCGTCGATGGAATAGACATGAATGTCCTCCGGCGCGATATACTTCAGATACACTTCATAAATGCGGGAGCTGTATTGCATATAAAGGGCCATCTGAGGCGGAGCCACCAGATAATCCACTGCCAGGGACGGGGAAGCCTGTAATTCCGGCTCCTTCCAGGAGGAACCGGTAAGCGTATGCCCCGGTGCCCGCCGTTCCCGCTCCCTATTAACCTCTTTCACCCTCCGTACCACTTCAAACAGCCGCGGACGCCCCGCTATCCCATAGGCTTTGAGGGACGGAGATACCGCCAGACAGATGGTTTTCTCCGTACGGCTCTTATCCGCAACCACCAGATTGGTAGTTATGGGGTCCAGGCCCCGCTCTATGCACTCTACGGAAGCGTAAAATGATTTTAAGTCGATTGCCAGATAGATGTGGTCTGACATCACAATTCACCTCATAATTATAATATGACCCATATCCCGTTTTTGTCGGCCCCATCACGTTGTATGATATGCTTTTCTTTCAATGCTTTTGCTGCGCGCCGCACAGTGGACTCCGAGACCCCCAGCCGGACTGCAATTTTTTCTGCCGAAAGACTTGGGGCGCTTCTGATTACTTCTAAAACCGCTCTCTCATTTTTGCTTAGCCCTTCAATTACCCTGTCATTTGCCCTGTCATTTACCCTGTCATTCTGTCCGTCATTTTCCCCGGCATTCTTGAAATCCGGATGAATAAAAAGAGTAGTCGAGAAATAGGTACGCTCATCATCCGTCTCAAACAACGGCTCGGGAGAACCATTATTGTGGAGGGCATTCCGAATCTTTCGGAAGCCGGTATTGCGCCCCTCTGTCAAATGCATTTCTTTCAGAAATTCACCAATACGGCGATTCCGATATCTACGGCTGTAGGCCCGGAATTCCCGCAAGCCCTCCTGGCTGATGGAGCGGTCCGCTCCGGGATGGCTGACAATGATAATCCGGTCTGCTTCCACCCGGACTTCGATGGGTTCTCTCTCATCATATCCCTTGTGGTATACGGCATTGCAAAGGGCTTCCTCAATCGCCGCATAAGGATAGTTGAAAAAGCGCCTGGCCTCCGCCACACCGTCCACCTTAATCACCTGTTCCTGCAAAATACTGTTTTTTATATAAAGCAATGCCTCCCGCAGCTGCTGATGAAGAGGGCCCTTGAATATCTTTTCACGAATCCGGTCCCCTGTATCATCCGGAAATTCCACCACGTCAATCTGTGCATAGGGAAAAAACCTGTCCGGCTCCAGGCTGAAAAACATCAGACCCACATTTTTCGGCTTCGTGTATTCCGGCAATGTACTGATAATATTCATGCTTTTACACAAGTCCACAAACTCCATATGTTCAGATTCCTGATACAGAGAGCTCCCAATCTCCTTCAGATAACTCTGTATCAGCGTGATGTTCAAATCCGCCATCTGAGCCTCATGATTCACCCGGTCATCGAAAGGAATATTGTTGGCCAGGTTATACAGATCACGCTTTTCCGCTTCCGATGGCGAGATAGTGCTGGACATCTTACGGATATAATAAATTCGCTCCTTATTGTCCTTTGTCATAGTCTTTGGCGACGAATATGGCCTTACATTGCCGCCGGGCGCCCAAATCACGATAAACTTCTTACCCTCGTAATCTGCCACTTCCACAATTGGCAGGTACTCCGGATGAATCAGCTTGCATTTGTTGAGCATGTCTTTGAGATACCCGTCAATCTTCTCTGCCGGCACGCCCTGCAAAGGATATTCCGGCCTGCCATTCTTTTCCCGAACACCGATTACAATATAACCGCCGCCCCAGTTTTCAATATCATTGGCAAATGCGCAAATTGTTTTCAACGATGCTTCCGCATCCCATGTTTCTTTAAATTCAATTCTTGCCCACTCTACCACATTTCCGGAAAGAAGAGTTTTTATATTCGTCGGAACTGCCATTTTCACCGCCTCCTTAGCCGTATGACTCCCTCTTATTTTTATTATATTCAGAATGCGGAATACTATCAAGACGAAATTAATTTGTATAGTTCCTCATCTTCAAAATTTTTTTGAAAAAATTTTTTCTTCTAATATTCCTTTAATCTTTGCTGCCTATAATAAGGCTACAATCAAGAACAAAAAGAAAACAAAGCAAAGGAGAATATACCAATATGAAAAAATTTAATGAAATGTCCAAAACCAAAAAAAGAATTTTAGTTTCAACCGTGTGCGTCGCGGGCGCCCTGGTCTTTGCGGGAGCGGGATACGGACTGGCCCGGATCAGCCGGCCGGGAATCATAGCTACGGTGCGGCAGGAGCTCCAACAGCAGGCGGCCAGCCAGAATCAAACCTCAGACCAGAGCGGCCTCATCACCTTAGAGGAAGCCAAGGAAATATCCCTTACGGACGCCGGACTTACCTCAGACCAGGTAACCTTTACGAAGCAGAAACTGGATAAGGACGATGGCACTTCCGTATATGACATCGACTTCTATACAGCAGAGACAGAGTACGATTACGAAATCAACGCAGTCACCGGAGCAATTATCGAAAAGACTTCCGAAGCATTCCGGGCCGGCACCAGCCAGAATCAGCAGGGCGATCTGATCGGACTGGAAGCCGCCAAGGAGATTGCCCTGACGGATGCCGGGCTTACCACTGCCGACGTAACCTTCTTTAAAGAAAAACAGGATGTGAGCGATGGAATTACTGTTTACGACATTGAGTTCTTTAATGCCGAAACAAAATATGAATACGAGATCAACGCAACCACCGGTGCCGTAGTAGAGAAGAGTTCGGAAGCCTTCCAGAACAACAGCGGCCAGAGCAGCAGTCAGAACCAGACCGGCAATCAGAGCCAAAGCTCCTCCCAGACTCAGAACTCCGGTCAGACTCAAAGCTCCTCCCAGAGCCAGAGTTCCGGCCAAAATCAGAGCAGCAGCCTGATCGGTATTGCGGCCGCCAAGGAAATCGCTCTGGCAGACGCAGGCCTTTCCGCTGACCAAGTGACCTTTACTAAGGAAAAACAGGACCGTGATGACGGCAGAATCTATTATGATATTGAGTTTTATACCTCCGACAGAGAGTATGAATATGAGATCAACGGAACTACCGGAGCCATTGTGGACAAGAGCATCGAGGGGTTCCGCGGCAACGGAGGCCAGACCGGGTCCGGCGGAAGCACCGGCACGGATATCGGCGTGGACCAGGCAAAATCCATTGCGCTGAATCACGCGGGCCTTTCCGCTTCTGATGTGACCTTTTCCAAGGCCAAGCTGGAAAATGACGACGGATACACGGTATATGAAGTAGAATTTTATCACGGCGGAATGGAGTATGACTACACCATTGAAGCCTATTCCGGAACAATTTTAGAGTATGATTCCGATTGGGATGATTAAAGAAATCCATCCAAAGAGGGTCTGCCGCACGGGATGCGGCAGGCCCTCTTCACATTTTCCTACATGTCATGCTCTTCCAGCCTCCGGCACAAATTCAAGCAGAAAACCGTGCTTGCCTCTCCCAATTCCAAGAGAAGGAATAGCCCATCCGGACTCTCTCATTCTTTTATGGACCCTATCATAACCCCTTTGACAAAATATTTTTGAATAAACGGATAAATGCACAGCACCGGCACCGTGGATACGATAATAGCGCTGTACTTTAAGGTCTGAGCCAGCTGAAGTTTTGCCTCGGAGGCGGCAGCATCCAGCCCCTGCATGTTGGACAGACTCATTTTATTGGTCATCAATAGATCCCGCAAAAAGGACTGCAGCGGCATCAGATTTTTTTCATTGATATAAATCAGAGCCGTAAAGAAATCATTCCAGTGGCCTACGGCATAGTACAATGCAATGACAGCCAGAATGGGCTTAGACAGCGGAAGCACGATCCGCGTCATAAACTGAAAGGAATTGGCTCCGTCCAGCTCCGCCGCTTCCTGCATGGATTGGGGTATGCTGTTTACAAAATAAGTCTTTGTGATGATTATATTGTAAATGGATACGGCCCCCGGTATCATCATGGCCCAGGGTGTATTCAACAAATGCAGCTTTCCGACTACCAGATATGTGGGAATCAACCCGCCGCTGAAATACATGGTCAGCATGAACAAAAACATAAGAACATTCCTGGGCATAAATTCCTTGCGGGATAACGGATAAGCCGCGCAAATGGTCATGACCAGATTCAGAATGGTTCCCACCACCGTATAAAATATGGTATTTCGGTAGCCTATCCATATAGCTCCGTAATCCAGGACCGCTTTATACGCTATCATAGTAAATTTCTTTGGCAGCAACACCACATTTCCCAGCCAGACCTGTGAAGGGTCGCTGACGGACGCGATCAGTACAAACCATAACGGCCAGACAAAAATGAGCAGCAAGATACACATCAAAAGAATATTTACCGCGTCAAAAATCCGGTCTGAATGAAGTATTTTCACAGCTATTTTATTTCTCTTCATATGTTTTCCCCCTAAAATAAGCTTTCCTGTGTCAGCCTTTTACAAATCTGGTTCGCCGCCACAAGAAGAAGCATATTGATAACCGAATTAAACAGACCTATCGCTGTGGAATACCCGTAATCATTATTGAGCAATCCCACCTGATATACATAGGTGGAGATTACGGATGATGCCTGTACATTCAGCGTATTCTGCAAGAGAAATACCTTTTCAAATCCCACGCCCATCAAGGAACCTATCTGCAAAATCAACAGCATAATGATCGTCGGCTTAATGGACGGCAGATCAATGTGGATAATCCTTTGCAGCTTACTGGCACCATCCACGATTGCTGCCTCGTGCATCTGATAATCCACGCCGGACAATGCCGATATGTATATAATGGAGCTCCAACCCATTCCCTGCCAGACTCCCGTCCAGACATAAATACTCTTAAACCACTCCGGCCTGGACAGAAAATCCAGCGCTTCCAAACCCAAAAAACCTCGTATTGTATTGAAAATTCCGGTATCCGGATTCAGAAAAATCACGATCATACCACACATAACCACAGTAGATATAAAATAAGGCGCATAGGATATCATCTGAACTGACTTCTTCAAATAACGGTTCCGAATATAATTAAGCATCAAAGCAAAAACAATCGGTATCGGGAACCCTACCAGCAGGCTATACAAGCTAATGCCTATGGTGTTTCTCATCAGCAGCCCAAAATTATAACTCTTAAAAAAACGAACAAAGTGCTCAAACCCAATCCAGGGACTTCCCCAAATGCCATCCTTAATAATAAAATTTTTAAACGCAAGCTGGATTCCATATAACGGCGCATACGCAAAAATAATATAATATATAACAACCGGCAGAATCATCACATACAAAATCCAGTTCTTCCTGATATTCTTTCCCAGCCGCAGCCGAAAACTCTCTCCCATTTTCCTCCCCCACTTTTCTTTTTATCTCTCCATATCATACAGTACTTACTTCGCGCCACAGTTCATTTTTTATTCTATAGGAAAGTTTGGAGACTTTCCTATAGAATAAAAACAGCCGGGAAGATATACTGGTAAATCTTCCCGACGTTCGGTTATCACCCACCAAATAACATTATTTCACCGCTTCGTTATACGCGTTTTCGTATATCTCAAACAGCTTTGACACTCCCATATCATTGAGCGTCTTCACATACTCCTCCCAGCTTTCCTCAAGATCAAGGGCGCCGGTAGCTACCTGGGCCACATACTGATCCGTATAAGAATTGATATCCGGCGCCAGCGTTGCAAGCGTCAGCGCATCCTCATCGCTATACCGCATTACAGGAAGGGGTACCTGCCCCTGCTCCGCCATTTTATCTCTCTGCTGGTTCAGATACACCTCATCCGGGTCAACCTCCGGAGACATATGTTCAAACCAGTAATCCGGCCAGACCGACGGATGATTTGCCGCTCCCTGGATGGTAGAAGTCCTGCGGACCTCCGCCACATCTTTCCCGTACTCCGTCCCAATGATCCAGGTCCAGTTGCCATCCTCCATCTTTTCCCAGGTCTTGCCTTCCAGCCCCATCAAGGCATGAATCCCGCCTTCTTCCGAGTAAAACTGGTCGAACCATGCAACCACAATTTCCGGATGCTCGCACGCGTCCGTAATCACCATAGTACCAGGTGTGATTCCGGTGTTCAAAGGATATTTTTCCCTGTCAAAGGCCGGCAGCGCGATATAATCATCATCATTATCCCGCCCCACGGTCAGAAACGCGCCCGCGTCAAAGAAGGAACCCAATACATCTGCCGACTGTCCGATTGCCCCCTGCTGCTCGTGCTTCTGAGTAAAAGCATTTTTGTCCAGAATGCCTTCCTGATACAGCTTTGTCACAAATTCCACATAACTTTTAAATACATCCGAGGTTGGAACATAGGTAAGTTCCCCATCAATCACCGCCAGCCTGGAAGCGTAATCATAACAAATATCAAAGTACTGCAGCAGTAAATCCGGCTTCACAGCATCCGTAGTGGTAATAGGAATCTCATCATCAACATCCCCATTCCCATTGGCATCCTCATCCTGAAAAGCCTTCAGAACCAGATACAGCTCATCCAGGCTGGTGGGCTCCTTCAGTCCCAGATTGTCCAACCATTTTTGATTGAACCAATAGGTATGCATTGCTCCCTGCTGCCTGCCCACCTCCGGAAAAGAATAAATGTGTCCGTCCGCAGATGTCAGATAATCCCATCCGTCTCTTTCGTCCAGCAGCGCCGTCAGATTCGGCGCGTATTTTCGAATCAGTTCTTCCAGGGGGACAAGAATTCCCTGGCTTCCATATTTGTCCATATCCGTCATGGAAAATCCGGCTTTCAGAAAAACATCCGGATATTCTCCTGAAGAGATCACAAGATTTCTTTTTTCCAGAAGATCCGCGCTCATTACGGACTGATATTCAAACTGAACGTTTGCGTCCGTAAGGAAAGTCTGCATGGTGATATTGTCCTTCAGATCGCTTTCCCCGTTTAAAACAGTAAATACATCATAGCTTTCTGTTTCAGCCAGTGGAAATGTAACCTTATCCGGCAACTCCGAAATTTCCCCTGTCCCACTGCTTTCCTCTGCGGTATTGCCACACGCGCCTGCGGAAAACAGCATAATCCCCGCCAATAATAACGCTGTAATTCTTTTTAATTTCATAAATAAAATCCCTCCTGTTCGTTTGAACTTTCCTTAACCAATCGAGGCGCCTCTCGTATAAGGTATAAGTTAGGCTCATTATAAGACCTCTGACACCATGGAACAAGGTACATGTTTTAGAAGTTCCGGCAAAGAAATGTATCTTCAATTCTTCCCCTTTCTTTCCTTCTCTTTCCATCAAAAAAAGAATAACATGAAGGAAAGGTATCAAAAATAGGACCGGTTCCATAAACCTTTTGAGCAGCTTTGTAAAAACAGGAGGATTTTCGGATGGCTTTATGTAAACCATATGTTGACGATACGCTCATGAACCACCAATACCCCTATCAAACACTTCAAAAGCTGACGGACAGCCTGTGGGAATATGAGGTTCCCTCCATCCATGAGCAGATGGAGCAATTATTCGGGCTGCTGGACATATCCACCCGGACAGGCAGCCATTTTCCCGATTTCTTTTCTCGTTGTGTCCTGTTCGATATCCTCACCATACTGGGCCATAGCATGACCCTTTTAAACACCAGAAGCAAAAGCTACAGTAACCTTTACTTTATCACACTACATCTTTGTCAAAACTATCCTTACGCGCAAAAAAAAGAAGAGATTCAACAAAATATTTTTTCTCTTCTGGAAATCTATATGAAAGAAAGCGCGCATTCCACGGTTCATATCTCGCGGATAAAAGAAATCATGCTAAGAGAGTACAACTCTCCGGACTTTTCCATCTCCATGCTGGCAGATATCTTTCACATCAGCGTCGGACACATGAGTTATCTGTTCAAGAAAAGCTTCCACGAGAACTTTTCCGACTATCTGTGGAAGCTGCGAATGGAAAAGGCCAAGGAACTCCTTTTGGACACCAATCTGGTCATTGACCAGATCAGCTTCCATACAGGTTATCTGAATACCTCCAGCTTCCGCAGGAAATTCAAGCGCGCAACCGGCCTTACCCCTTCCCAGTTCCGGGGAGAAGCCCCGCAGCAAGCAGCACCGTAAAAAATACCACGTTCACCACTGTAAAATACGCCATATATCTGCCCTTTTTATGGGGATACGCCGCCCCTACATAACGATAAGAGATCAGGCTGGCCATGGACGCGATCAATGTGCCCAATCCCCCAATATTCGTGCCGAGAATCAGCGCTTCCCACTCCCTGGTAAAGCCGGACAGCAGAAGGGCCGCGGGCACGTTGCTGATAATCTGTGAGGACAGGGCTGCTGTGAGTATTTCGTGACCGTCAATAATATTTTCCAGGAATCCGCAAAAGGTCTCCACCCGCCCCATATTGCCGATAAACACAAAAAATCCCACAAAGGTCAGCAACAGGGAATAGTCCACAGACTTCAGCGTCTGCCGGTCCATGAAAAGCACCACCGCAAATATTACGGGAACCATCGCCCACACAGGTACCAGGCGGGCCACACATCCCAGGCAGAGCAGAAATAAAATGCCGTAAACCACTGCCTTCCAGGAGCATACCGATTGCGTTTCCGTCTGCACCGGCGTTTCTCCCAAGGGCACATTTTTATTTGCAAATACAAAAAGGAAAATCAGCGCCGCCGACAAAAGCGTATAGGGCAGCATAAGTCCCAGGAACCGTCCCAGGCTCATACCGGAGGCGGAATATAAGTACAAATTCTGGGGATTTCCCACAGGGGTCAGCATACTGCCGAGATTGGCCGCCACCGTCTGCATGACGACAACGGGGATCAGCCGCCTCTTTAGGCCCGCAAACTCCAGCACCTGGAGCGCAAAGGGCACAAAGGTGATCAGCGCCACATCATTAGTGATGAACATGCTGGAACCGAAGCACAAAAATACCAGAATCAGTTCCAGCTTACGGCTGTCTCTCACGGATATCAGCATTTTCCGCGCGGCCCGGGCAAAAAGCCCCAGCCGGTTCAAGCCCGCCATCACAGTCATCAGGCAGAACAAAAGACCCAGCGTACGGAAATCAATATAATCAAGATAGCCCCTGTCCGGCGGGACCAAAATAGCCGAAATAACAGCAAGCACCCATGCGGCGATTAATACAATGTTCATTGGTATATCTCCAAAAAGGACACTCCCTATTTCTAAGAAATGTCCTTTCCTTTATCACTATCATTCTCTTTTAGTACAGCTTCGATCCTGCCGGAATATGGTCGTCCACCATCAGAAGGTGAAGCTTTTCAGCGCCTTCTTCCTGATGTACAGCACTGATCAACATGCCGCAGGAGTCGATACCCATCATCTTCCTGGTTGGCAGATTTGTAATGGCAATACAGGTCCTGCCCACCAGCTCTTCCGGTTCGTAATACTCGTGGATACCGCTTAATATTGTCCTGTCGTTTCCCGTACCGTCGTCTAAGACGAATTTTAAGAGCTTTTTGGACTTCGGCACTGCCTCGCATTCTTTGACTTTCACCGCCCGGAAATCGGACTTGGAGAACGTCTCAAAATCCACAAAATCTTCAAACAGCGGCTCGATTTCTACTTTGGAGAAATCGATGGGCTCCGCCTTAGCGGCGGGCATCTGTTCAAGCTGCTGTGACAGGACATTTGCTGCCTGCTGTCCCGCCTCATCCAAAGAAGGATTTTTCTCATTTTTCTTAGCGTCCAGCGACTTCATCGTCGGGAAAAGTTTTCCCAACAATTCGTACATCGTCATATTCATTCAAATCCTTTGTTTTGCTTACTTTCCCGAACTTCATACTCATTCATATTACATCAGGAAAAAAGCAAAATTGTTG
>CALWLN010000106.1 GCA_944381535.1 uncultured Lachnospiraceae bacterium | reverse complement strand
CAATCGAATACTTATATTGTACCGCATCTTGGGCTTAAAAGCTATAAAATACAACAAAATATGCAATTTTATGTGCGGATTGATCCACAGGACAAGGGGGTTTTTACCCCAATATCTTTGACATTATATTACCACAAAACAGCCGAAGATACAACTGTCCATCCAATAAAATGAAAATCCTCATATCCAAAGGACTGTCAAAATAATACACGATTTTCAAAAGAGTGATTTCCCGGTGCGGAAATTTGTGGTAAAATAAAAAAAAACGGAGGCGCCCCATGAAAAACACACAACGAATGATACCGCCGCTTGTTGTCAGCCGGGCGAAATCAGCGGGAGCTGCCGGAGTAGCATGGCTTGCTAATCTGGACAGCATGATTTTGGAATTGGAAGAAAAATGGAATATTTCTGTCGGGGAAACCTTATCCGGCGGCACACACGCGTTTGTTGGCTGCGCAGACGGTTCTGACGGAGAAAAATATGTACTGAAAATAGATATGCCCGAAGATCTCGGCGGCGAATTTCAAAACGGCATAGCTGTGCTTAAAATAGCAGACGGCCACGGATATGCCAAACTGTATGCATATGACCTTGAACGAAAAGCCTGTCTGTTGGAGCGTCTGGGGAAGCCCGTGAACCGCATGGGCTACTCTGTTTACAAACAACTACAAATTATCTGCTCCGTGTTACAGGAAACGTGGAAAATTCCTGCCACAAACATCGGGTTCCCCAGCGGAGAGGACAGCGTGGCGTGGTTTCGGACGTTTATCGGGGAAACATGGGAAAAATTAAATCACCCATGCTCCCACAAAGTAATTGAGCAGGCATTTTGTTATTTAAAATCAAGAGAAGAAGCCATAAATCCGGCAGAATTCGTATTTCTCCACGGCGACGCCCATGGCGGGAATACCCTCAAAGAGCTATCGGGTGATGGCTTTAAGCTGATTGACCCGGACGGCATCCTCTATGAAAAAGCCTATGACCTGGGCGTCCTTATGCGGGAATGGATTGACGAATACGAACAGGCTCCCCTTCAAAGAGGAAAGGAACGCTGCAGTTATCTCCACAGCTTGACGGGTGTTTCTGAGCAGGCAATCTGGGAGTGGGGTTTCCTGCAGACCGTCTCCACCGCCTTTGTGCTGCTGCAGACCGGCCAGGAGGAAACCGGACGAAAAATGCTCCGTGTTGCGGAGCGCTGGGCTTTTGAACACACAGGGACAGCCCCAGAATCAGATTATATGAATGAACTGGCAAACTTTTTATTGTGTGAATATAATTTTAAGGCGCAAGGCATTTCTCCTGCCAAGCGTGGCTTTTATGGAGAAACATGGAACGTTCAGACGGAGAAAGGCACCTATTTTGTAAAAATCGACTACTGGAACTATCACAAAGAAAGCTATCAAGCAAGCCTCTCTGTGGTACAGTATATGACGGACAACGGAATTTCTTTTATTCCGAAAATAATAAAGACGAAAAACGGCCGACTATGCAGCAATTTTAAAAGCGGTGTGGCTGCCGTTTTCGAATACATTCCAGGAGAGCTTTTTGAAGATTGCTCCGCCACACAATTATACGGACATCTTTCCCGCATTTACCAGCTAAAGACTGACGGAATTGAACTGGAAAGGGAAACTTTCGGCACCGAACTTATTGATACATTTCAAAATCTGCGAAATATACCGGAATTGCCTGCCGAAGTGATAAAAGCGCTTGACAGCAAGGAGACTGCTATTTTAAGATATGCCCAACGATTGCAGGAATTTTCCGCTGTCTGCAAAGACGATAAGGAACATTTTTGTATCACACATGGCGACGCCGGCGGAAATTGTATTTTAAGTGGCGATGGACTCTTTATTGTTGATTGGGATTCTGTCATGCTTGCCCCTATTGAGCGGGACGCATGGATTTTTCTATGTGACCGGCAACAGCTTGATATAATCAATTTCATCCTGTCAGAGAACGGGATTGACTACACCTTAATGCAGAAGCGGCTCTGCTATTATTGCTATTCCTTCTTTTTCTACTATTTAGACGAATATTTGAAGGCCATTTTAAGCACAAAAAACAAGGGACAAAAAACGGCCATCGCTGAAAGTTTGATTGAATACCTTACAGATAGCTGGATATACAAAAGATTGGATGTGGCAGACCGGATAACCTTACCTGTCTCGAAGGACATTCCATGAGAAAGAAACAGTCTGTTCTAAATGATTTTTTATTCTATGGAGGAGCATATCAAAATGGCTATAGACAGTAAATTGATATTACCGCATGCGAAGCGGCTTTATAGGATAACACAACTGCACGAAATAACAACAGGAAATTCAGGGGACAGTATTTTTGAGGCGAAGACCAGTCAACAGCAATACATTTTAAAGGTATCCGAATACAGTGAAAAAAACAAATCGCATATGGAATTTGCATTGCGCTGGACCGAGTATCTGTCTTCCCGAATGAAAGCAATCGCAAAGCCGGCGCAAAGCAGGGAGGGCAGGCTTTATGAGGTTATAGAGGCCAGCGGTAAGAGATACATCTTGTCTTTGCAAGAAAAAGCGCCAGGGAAAATTGTGGATATCAATAATCCTAACGAATTTCATGAAGAGCTGTTTTTTAACCTTGGCGCGCTGATGGGCCGTATGCACAATTTGACTATGCGCTATGAAGGAAATGTAAGTTGCCCTGAATTCAAATGGAATGGCCCCCATTTCTGGCGAAAGGAAATCGTCATTTTAGATGAAGATGTACGGCAGGGAGAAAAGAGATTCCTGAAAGAATTAAATAAGCTGCCAGTGGGAAAAGACAATTATGGTATTGTCCATTTCGATATCCATACCGAAAATTTTCTTGTTGAAAACAATCAAATCACTTTCATAGATTTCGACGCATGTCAGTTCAACTGGTATGCTGCCGACGTAGCAAGTACATTGTTTTTTATGGTACAAAAGGGCGCCGGACCACTGAAAAATTTAACCGAAAAAGAACGTACCGCATTCGCTGAAACCTATTTAATTGCCTATTTAAAAGGATATCTCCAAACCAATTCGATAAGCGCATACTGGATTCGTAAATTTGACTTATTTATGCGATATCAGATGATTGATGAATATGTGGCCGCCCAATGCGGCGGTCTTGGGGAATCTGAGGATTTACAGCAATGGTATCTGGCCTGGCATAAGGACAGGATAAAAAATAATTTGCCTTACGTATTTATCGACTATGAAAAAATTTTAGGCAGCATACCGGAAGTCCCCGAAAAATAAATAGATAAGTAGTGGTAACTTCTGAAAAATAAAGGGCGGGAAAAACGGCGCCATGGCTCACTCCACTCCAAAGCCTTGGCACCGTCTTGTTGTCAGCAGCCCGGATGATAACTCCTCCTTATCCCTCCATACTCAGGTCTTTTCAGCAATCAGCCGCATATTGTCTACAGTGAGCATATCGGCTTCATCATACATCACTTTCTTTCCCAAGCCGGTACTCGTCACATGTCTCTACATCAGGCAACAATATTGCGTTTTTCGTGTACCCCAATAACGGCAAAGTCGGTATTTCGAGCTTCGACAGCAGCAGATAGTTTTGTATTTTTCGAGCGTCTTCCTGTTTTTCAAAGACCTTTAGGATAAACTTTTTTCCTTCTGATTCCACTCGATACAAAGAAATTCCGGCCTTTGTTCGAATCAGCGAACAAACCGGGTAGCGCACTCCCAGTTCAGCAAGCTGCAAAATATAAGAGGAAGGCGGCAGTTTCGTAGGCTGCCCTAACTGCGAAAGTATCCCGTTGATCTTTGCCAATAGCTGCTCATTCATACCATCCCAGTTAAGGAGTTCCGCGCCACTGAATCGCTGTAGCTGGGATATATACTTGATTCCGTGCTGCGCAAATGTTTGCTTTACCCGTTCTGGAAGTTGATTGGTCAGGATTTCAACAGGCGGAAGCTGTACCGGTTCTTTATGAGGAAACTCTTTTTCAAATTCAGCCATTTCCTCCGGATCAACCTCATAGACTTCGTCTTCGATATACCTACCTGTAATACCGTCTAAAGCGCCTTTGTACAGTTCCATCGCCATCAAAGCGTCCCAACTGCCGCCGTCTGCGGATACGATACCATACCGGCTTGCTCTCCTGAACCCGAATCTCGGGTAATAATCGGGATGTCCGTAGAAAATAATTGCACGGTATCCCAGCTTTGCCGCCACGGCAATGGAGTGGCGCATCAGAGCCGAACCCACTCCCATCCTTTTATAGTTTGGATGAACACTGAGTGGACCGAAATTCAAAACTTCTATTTCCCGATCATCCGGCGTCATTACTTTCGCCAGACTATAGATGATGTGACCTACGACGTTGCCTTCTACTTCCGCAACAAAATCAAGTTCAGGCACGAAAGAAGGCGAATTTCTTAATTTATGTATCAGTAAATGTTCTCCGTCGCAAGTGGGATGATTCATATTCCCCCAAAATGCCTCACGCGCCAATTCTTCTACAATGCGGTAATCTGCTGCCGTTTCATTCCGAATACCGATATTCAACACTTCTCACCTCCGTATTTTTTCTTGCTGATTTCTTCTGCCTGTTAAATTTGGCAATATTCTTATTCCGCTGTTGCTTTTACGAGGCACTATTCCCATGCAAAAAAAGCAATGGATATCCGGAACCAATTTCTTCATAATAAATATTTTTCCCATTATACTTGAAATAAGACATTTCCTGATTCCCCCTGGCACACTTAATATTCTCCTACCGTCACAGGAATTATAGCATGTCATTTTGAATATTTCTACCTCTATTGCTCGGATAAACTCTTGAAACAGTCATAAAAATACTGTATAATAACATAAAATAACAATTTCTTCATCACTTATTTTTCTATTTTCAGCACACTAAGAAGGGGGAGATGTTTTTTATGACGTTAATTTTTGTTGGGTATCTGTTCATCTATTTCCATATCTTCATAAACGAAATAGATTTGTTGCCAAATTTCCTTGGATTTATTCTTATCGCAGCGGGACTTTCGAAGCTTGCCGATGAAAGCCCTTATTTTTCGAAAGCCATCCCCTGGTCCGTCAGCATGATTGTTCTTTCCATCTTGCCACATGTCCCAATCCTGTTTGGGATACCCCTCGAAGGATTCGTATCTGTTCTCGTAGAGTGGGTCGGTATCGCCATCACTCTATATATGTCATACAACATTGTCGCCGGGGTGGGCGATTTGGAGGAAAATAAAGACCTAAACTTGGGATACGAAAATCTCAACTTTGCGTGGAAAATCCATGCGCTTTTGACGATTATCTGCGCATTGCTTTACTACGTTCCCATCGACTTCATCCAGACTATCAGAGTAGTGCTTATCATTATAAATTTGGGAGTAAACATCGCCTTCCTGGTCCTTCTCTTCAAAGCCAGGACACGCTACCAGTCCGCGCCCTCCTATAACGCCTGAAGCGCCTCCGATTACAACCTGTCAAAACCAATAGAAAGTTCTCAAAGTATACTTTCTGTTTTCATGAATAATCAAAGGCTGCCGTGAATGGACATTTCTGTTAATCAGAATCTCCTTTCACGGCAGCCTTATTTCTATCCCAGCACGGTCTTTTTCCCCGGAAACTATTTTATCGTCACACTGTCATTCAAAACAGACACACTGTACAAAAACAACACATCCTGATTCTCAAAGGTGATAAACTGCTCCAGCATTGCCGGCGAAATATACCGGATATCCACCAGCGTGATTTTTGCGTACCCCTCCGCAAGCAGGGGCGCAATGCTGCTGCCGAAGGAATCCCGGAAAAGAATAAGCTCCCGTGACCTGGACCCTTGTGGATTCTCAATCACCTGAATGGATTTTGGCCCGGACAGAAACAACTCGTAAGGGTCCTGCCCCTCCGCTTTTTCCAGATCGTAAACCGGCAGATAGGCGTCGGTTTCATAGTCGTACACCCTGCACTGTTCCAGGATATCGTTATTCAGATAATACAAGTCCTCCCCGGAAACAGGCAGGGCCGCCTGACCATAGTAGACGCCGTAAAAAGGACTGTCCGTTTTCATTTTTGTGTAATCGGAAGTCAAAGTCACATCCATAGCCCCGGCAAGCTGGCGGGCCACGTCCAAAATATTTTCCTGCTGCCAGTGGGTGTCGGTGCGATAATAATCAGACAATTCCAAAAACGGTGTGATATCAATGTACTCGGCAAAATCCGCTCCCTCCTCTATCCGGGTGAATAACGCCTCATAATCCATGGATGGATAGCCGTTCGCTTCTGCCATAAAATAATTTTTATCGGGAATAACCGAAATATAAATATCCATATCCTTATCCCCGAGATACCGGTCGTATACATAGCGAAACCGCCCCAGGGCATAATCCACCGAATCCGTATTCAGCGGATAATCCAGCTTGGACAGATACCCATCCTCCATATAGACACCATTATTGTCCTTCTGTCCCAGCAGATAACGGGCGGTAACCGCTTTGATTCCCCGAAAGGTGTCCCGCAGGGGAAACTGATCCAGGGTGTAACTCTCAAAGGAGGTCATAAACTCGCCGGACAGCACGCTCTCACCGGTAAGCTGGGGAAATGCCGCCAGAGGTCTGCGTTCGCTTAGGGAAATTTCTTCCGGGGGCTTTAACAGGGACCACAGAAAAAATCCCAGAAGAAATGCTCCCGTCACGCAGACCAACACCATATTTTTCATCTTTGTCTCCATGATGTCCCTCCTAAAATCGAAAATACAGAAACGGGTTGAAGGAGCCGTCGATTAAAAATGCGGTACACAGAATCAGCAAGCCCAATAATACCAAAGGCTCCGCTGCGCTGAGAAGCAGACCGCCCCCCTTTTTCTTCTCCGCCATCCGAAAAAGCCTTGCGGGCAGGGGGGTTGCCCCCACCACCGCCAGAAGAATAATGACCCCATAGCTTCCCAGATAATACAACGTTTCCGTGGTGACGGCGGGCAGCTTCAGGCCGCCAAACATGGCAGCCAGATGATTCCCTGCTTCCCCAAGGCTGGGCCCGTCAAAAATCACAAAGCTTACCACTACAAAAAACAGCACATAGAGATGTCCCAGTCCTTTCACTTTCTGAAGCCCAGACAGCAGCCACAGCTTTTCTATCATCAAAAGTACCGCGAAGAGAAGCCCCCACAGGACGAAATTCCAGGCGGCTCCGTGCCACAGTCCGGTTGCCATCCAGACGATAAAAAGATTCAGAAGCCACCGGGGACGGCTGACACGGCTTCCACCCAGAGGAATATAGAGATAATCCCGAAACCAGGTCCCCAGGGAAATATGCCATCGTCTCCAGAATTCCGTGATACTGGCGGAAATATAAGGATAATTGAAATTTTCCATAAACCGGAACCCAAAAATCCTGCCCAAACCGATCGCCATATCGCTGTAGCCGGAAAAGTCAAAATAGACCTGAAGCACATAGGCTATGGCATACATCCAGGCAAACAGCACCGAGGGTTCCTGGGAAGCCTTGAAAATCGAGACCAGCTCGCCCAGAGTATTGGCCAGCAGAATTTTTTTAGACAAGCCAAGAAGAAATCTGCGAATACCGTAAGCCGCGTCGGCGACACTGTGCGTCCGGCTCTCAAGCTGCCCCGCAATGTCCGCGTAACGGACAATAGGCCCTGCGATAAGCTGGGGAAACATGGCGATATAAGCGCCCAGATTAATGAAATTTTTCTGGGCCGGCACCTCTTTCCGGTACACATCCACCACATAGCTTAAAATCTGAAACGTATAGAAGCTGATCCCGATGGGCAGGGCAATCTTCAGCAGAGGCAGGGAAAGTCCCGTCACGGCGTTAAAATTGCTGATAAAAAAGTCTGCGTACTTACAGTAGCCCAGTAACAGAAGACTGAACAGCACAGAAGCGGCCAAGAATGCTCTTGACCACTTCCTGTCCCGGTATCGTTCCACTAAGACGCCGAACACATATCCCTGAGTGATGGAAGCCAGCATAAAGATCAGGTACCTGGGCTCGCCCCACCCGTAGAAAAACAGACTGAACAATAACAGCACGCTGTTTTTTAAGCACTTTGGCACCGCAAAATAGACAAGTATCACGCATGGAAGAAAATAGTACAAAAACGGTATGCTTGAAAACAACATTGGCTTTTCCTACTCTCCTGTCTCAGATTCCGCTTCAGGCGATGGGCTCGTCGCAGACCACCTGGGCGCCCTCATAGGCTGCGCTTACTTTTCCCTGGAAGGTATCTACGATATCACCGCTTCCAAAGAAGGACAACACATAATCTCCAACAGTCATGATCACCAGCTTCTCCGGGAAGCCGCACAGCCACTGCCGCTGCATGATATTGTCCTTTATTGCTGTGGTAAGGTCTTCCATCGTCCCGGCGTCCTTTACGTGAAACGCGCCGCAGGTGAAGTTGTTGGCGTTCATCATATGCATAAGAGAAGCCGCGTCGTCAATCTCCCCCACGGAAGCCTGAGGGAATCCCAGTGTGGAATCCAGCATGGCAGCGTCCTCGATACTGAATTTGCCGGGGCCTTCCATGGACATATTTTCCTCGGAGGAATCCCCCCCGGAGGCTGGAAATTTTTCATCCTCGGCATAACTGCTCCATACGGTGTTTAAAAGCTCCAGGGCATTCTCCGCCACAGGCTCTTCGGTCTCGCCGGAGCCATTGCCGCTCTCCGAGCCGCCGGAATTCCCATTATTCCCCCCACAAGCCGCAAGGGAAAAGGTCAGTATCGTTGCCAATAAAATTGCCGCTATTTTTTTCATTCTCATATTCCTCCAAAATGTTTCGTAATGTAATTATATAAAAATTAATATTTAGCCTCCCGCCAGCTTCTGTTACAGCGACAGGACCAGGATATTCAGAATCAGGTTCAGCAGCCAGATTCCCGCCGACAGGCAGACTCCCACAATGCTACAGATTTTTCCTGCTCTAGCCAGATTGCCCTTGCTGGAGCCCTGTCCCATTCTTGCCAGGGAAAATCCCACGCAGGCCAAGATCACGCCGATCAGCGGCATAAAAATTCCGATGACAATGGACAGGATCCCCACCACAAGGGCCGCCACCGCCGGCTTGTAGTTATCCATAACCTGCACCGGAATCGGTGTGGGTATCGGACCGCTCTGTCCCTGGGGACCGCCTGTCTGCCCCTGCGCGCCTCCCGCCTGGGCCTGCCCGTTACCTGTCTGCCCCTGCTGAGGCAAAGGCTGCTGCAAAGAGGCAAACAATTGATTCAGGCTGCTCTTATAGGGCTTCGTCACCACGATTCCGTAGGCGCCGTCAAGGCCGTGTTCCTTGCCAAAGGTGCCCTTAATCCATGCCTCCAGGTGAAAAACTCCGTTTGCGTAGGACCATTTTAAATACTTAAATCCTTCCACCACAGCGTCCCCGGCCCGATAAGCCGGTTCTCCCTTCCAGTCCGACATGGAAAACCCGTGTTTCGTAAGATAGTCTTCCATAATAAAATGCACAAAATCCTCCGGTTTATTCAAAACCAGATCCTGTGTAAATCTTGACATACATTTCCTCCTCTTGTAATATTCAATTATATGGACACACCCATTATATTTGATTTTCCCATATACTGCAAGAGGGAACTTTATCTGATTCTTTTCTGATTCTTTTCAACTTTTTCAAACTGTTACTTTTCATGGGGTGAGCCCCTATGCAGACAGTGAAATTTTGAATATCAACGGAAACACAATAGAACTCAAATCTGGCGGATATATCTATGAGATCGTAGCACAATGGGACACCGAAAGAGGTTATGGCGGTACCGCTCACTATGCTTTCTATATAAAGACTGTATAAGATCATACAACTTCTCAGAGGCCCCATCCCTATCGGGTGGAGCCTCTGTCATATACAACCGGATTTCCGTCCATTGGACAAATTTTCAATTTTCCTGTATCTTAAATGTAATACCCCGGGGCATGGCTTATAATATACTCTGCCACGCCCATTCCCATGGAGAAAAAGGCTAAGACGATGATCAGGAAAATGGCCGGAGCGTCATACTTCATGGCTCCTTCCGTCTTTTTCAGGTTGGAGAGAAGAATCTCCACGCCGAGAAAAACCAGGATCAAAGGCCACAGCCGGAAAATAAATTCGTAGCTTACGGCCGGTATCAGCATATGCAGAATAAACAGTATCCCGAAAAGAATGAGTACAATCCCACAGGTGATGCTTCCAACTCTTCTGGTCCTCATGGCTGATCACCGCCTGTCACATCCTCATGCTCCAGCTCCTTTTTCTTGCCGCGGATCAGCCAGATTCCGCCCAGTACGCACAGCACGGCGATGGCAAGCTGGGGCAGCACGTACAGAAGTTCGCTATAAAAACCCATCAGATAGCTGGGCAACAGCCAGGCCACCAGATCCAGGAAATTGTTCAGAAGAACCACTGCTCCCACCACGATCAGAACTGCCGCCAGCACATTGCGGAACCGTTTATTCAGCTTCCCCTGTTCCGGCATAATACTGTTCAAATGGAACAGATAATCATCCTCAACGGCATAAAATTCCTCATCAGACATGCCTCTTAAATTGTGGACATGAAAGAAGCTGTAAAACCATAAAATCGGCGCCACGAACAGCAGTGGTCCCAGATTCAGCCAGACGGACAGGCACACCAGAAGAAAGAACGCCCCCATCAGGCTGATTCCCTGCTTCATAAATCCCATGTACATCTCCCCCGCCCCCGGCAGGAGCGAGCAAATAAATGTCAAAAAACCATTTTTCTTTCTCGTCATTTTTTCTTACCTCCGTTTAAAATTTGATTGGCAAATTCGTTCATTTTCTCGGTAGCCCCATAGGTGACCTCATTCACCCTGTCCAGAATGGATTTTTCCGATTCCTGACCAGGCGCTTCCTGCTCCGCCACGGGCTTTTCAATCTGCGTAAAGCCCACATCCTGGAAGTTGGCCGTTAAAACCAGTATCAGAATGGAAAAGGCCACCGCTGCGCTTACCTTCAAGCTGTACAACAACAACTGCATGCGTTTGGATGTCCTTCGGATGGTGACCGCCGCCTGAATATCCAGCTGCTTCAAGCGTTGCAGAATCTGTTCCGTCAGATAAGCGGGTGGAACGGCTTCTGTCTCCTCACGGTCCATGATGGACGCCAGGCGCTCCGCACACCAGGTACAGTCGCAGGTGTGCTCCAAAATCCCGCAAAAATCTTCCGAGTTTATCGTATCTTGCTCCAGGGCAATCCACATTTCTTCCGTAATGTGACGTTGTTCTGTTATTTTCTGCGTCATGCCTTCTCCTCCTTCACTGTTTTTTTCAACATTCCCTTGGCCCGGTAAATCTGGGTCTGAACGGTCTTTTGATTCTTTCCTGTTTCCGCCGCAATTTCGGCAGCGGATTTTCCATGATAAAAATGCTCCGTGGCGATGGTTTTGTAAGGCTCCTTCAGCCGCCGGCACAGGTCGAGCACGTACTGCCGGGATTCCTTTTTCAGATAGACCTCCTCCGGCGTCCCCCTCTGGTCCGCAAGAAGCAGAAATTCTTCCTCCTCGGCAGGCTGTACCCGCCGCTTGGCACTTTTTAAGAAATCCAGACACTTGTTTGAGGCAATTTTACATATCCATGCTTTTTCGTAGGTCCTGTCGAAGGTGGATAAATTTTTGTACGCGGATATGTAAGTCTCCTGGGTCAAGTCCTCTGCGTCAAAGGGATTTCCAACGGCCTTTAAGCAGATGGCGTAGACCAGTTTTTGATATTTGCCTAAAAGTTCTGCAAAATATGCTTCGTCATGAATGATATCCACCTCCTTTTTTCTGTGTCATTTCATATAACGAAAAGCTGAAGTAAATGACTTCAGCTTTTTGAAAAATTTTTATATCATTTTAAAATTTATGCCAACGCCTTCACCAGTTCCTTCAGCTTGTCCAGGTCCCCTTCCTTCATGGAGGATTTGATGGTTACGGTGGGCTCCACCACGGTGATATTTTTCATTCCCTCCAAAAATGCCCGCATCAGCTTCCCGGAGGCCGGCGCCCAGCTTCCGTTCTCAATAAGGCCCACGGTGCGCTTCTGATAATTCTTTGCCTTTAAGTGGTGCAGAAATTCCTCCATCACCGGGAACATCCCCCCGTCATAGGTAGAAGCCGCCAGCACCATCCGGTCATAGCGGAAGGCGTCCTCCAGAGCCTCCGCCATATCCTCTCTTGCCAGATCCGTCACGGCTACTTTCTCCACACCCGCTTCTCTGAAAAGTTCCGCCAGCTTCAAAGCCGCCGCCCTGGTGTTGCCGTAAATGGAAGCGTAGGCAACGAGAACGCCCGCATCCTCGGGCTCATAGCTGCTCCAGATGTTGTATTTTTCAATATAATATCCCAGATTTTCCTTCAAAATAGGGCCATGCAGAGAGCAGATCGTCCGGATATCCAGATTTGCGGCTTTCTTCAAAAGGGTCTGCACCTGTGCGCCGTATTTTCCCACAATATTAAAATAGTACCGGCGCGCCTCGCAGTCCCAATCCTCCTGGGTATCCAGAGTGCCGAACTTTCCGAAAGCGTCCGCCGTAAACAGCACCTTCTCCGACTGCTCGTAGGTCATCATCACCTCCGGCCAGTGAATCATGGGAGCCATGATAAACTGCAGCGTATGGCTGCCCAGAGATAAGGTATCCCCCTCCTTCACCGCCAGGGTCCGCCCGGCCAGATCCAGATCAAAGAACTGCCCGATCAGCTGAAAAGTCTTGGCATTTCCCACAATGGTCATGTGCGGATATTTCTCCGCCAGAACTTTGATACTTGCCGCATGGTCCGGCTCCATATGGGAGACAATCAAATAATCCGGCGTTTTCTCCCCAAGCACCTGCGTAAGATTTTCCAGCCATTCCGACTGCCTGCGGACATCAATGGTATCCATCACCGCAATCTTCTCATCCAGGATCACATAAGAATTGTAGGCCATTCCGTTTGGCACCACATACTGTCCCTCAAACAAATCAATATCCTTATCGTCCGCGCCTACATAGCGAATCGCCTCTGAAATATATGTATCCATTCTCTCTCCTCCAAACATACCTGTAAACTAAATTTTTCAGTAAAAAAAGACACTTACGATCTGTCCCTCTGTCATTCTATTTCCTTGATAAAAATTTGTCAATATCTTTCCGCAAATATGTTGCCGCTAAATTTTTCATAAAAAGCGGGGTGCGGTAGTCATCTTGGACTACTGCGCCCCCCTTTTATCAAGCACTACACCTACTTCCCGGAAAGGTACTCGTCAATCCCCTTGGCTGCCGCCTTCCCGGCGCCCATGGCCAGGATAACTGTGGCGGCTCCCGTCACAGCGTCACCGCCGGCGTACACGCCTTCCTTGGTTGTCTTGCCGTTGTTCTCATCCGCCACAATGCACTTCCACCGGTTCACCTCCAGGCCCTCGGTGGTGGAAGAAATCAAGGGATTGGGGGAGGTTCCCAGGGACATGATAACCGTATCCAGCTCCAGTTCAAACTCGGAGCCCGGAATCTCCACCGGCCGTCTTCTGCCGGAAGCGTCCGGCTCGCCCAGCTCCATGCGAATGCAGCGCATGCCCTTTACCCAGCCGTTCTCATCCGCAAGGATTTCCACCGGATTAGTGAGCAAGTCGAAAATGATTCCTTCTTCCTTGGCGTGGTGAACCTCCTCCACACGGGCAGGAAGCTCCTCCTCGCTTCTGCGGTACACGATATGTACCTCCGCGCCAAGCCGCAGCGCCGTTCTGGCCGCGTCCATGGCAACGTTTCCGCCGCCCACAACCGCAACCTTCTTTCCTCTGAAAATGGGAGTGTCGTGGTCGTCCCGGAAGGCCTTCATCAGATTGTTCCGGGTGAGATATTCATTGGCGGAAAATACGCCGTTGGCATTTTCCCCGGGGATTCCCATGAACTTGGGAAGGCCTGCGCCGGAACCGATAAACACGGCCTCAAAACCCTCCTCGTCCATCAACTCGTCGATGGTAGTGGCCTTGCCGATCACTACGTCCGTCTCAATCTTGACTCCCAAAGCCTTCACGTTCTCAATCTCCGGCTCCACAACGCCCTGCTTGGGCAGACGGAATTCGGGAATTCCGTAAATCAACACGCCGCCGGCCTCGTGCAGCGCCTCGAAAATGGTAACGTCGTAGCCCATTTTCGCCAGATCTCCGGCACAGGTCAGACCTGCCGGGCCGGAACCGATCACAGCCACCTTGTGATTCTTCTTCTCTTTAGCAGGCTGGGGCTTGATCCCGTTTTCTCGGGCCCAATCCGCCACGAAACGTTCCAGCTTTCCGATGGATACGGGCTCTCCCTTGATGCCCCGGATACATCTTCCCTCGCACTGGCTCTCCTGGGGACATACGCGCCCGCAGACGGCCGGAAGGGCGGAGGACTCCGAAATAATGTGATAGGCTTCCTCGAAGCTTCCCTCCTTCACCTTGGCGATAAAGCCGGGGATATTGATGGATACGGGGCAGCCCCCGATACATTTCGCGTTTTTACAGTTGATACAGCGCATGGATTCCTCCATGGCTTCTTCCTGATTATAACCGTAGCAAACCTCTTCAAAATTGGTTGCCCGCGCCTTGGGCTCCTGTTCTCTTACCGGTACCTTCTTCAATACGTCCATTAGTTGTCACCTCCGCAATGTCCACATCCGCCGTGATGGCTGTCTCCCTCCGCAAGCTTTAACATAGCACGGCCTTCTTCTGTCTTATACATCTGCTGACGCTTCATGGCCTCGTCAAAATTCACCAGATGTCCGTCAAATTCCGGTCCGTCCACGCAGGCGAATTTCACCTCGCCGCCCACGGTCACACGACAGGCGCCGCACATGCCGGTCCCGTCCACCATGATGGGGTTTAAGGAGACAATGGTGGGAATCTCAAGCTGTTTCGTCAGCAGACAGACAAATTTCATCATGATCATGGGTCCGATGGCCACGCAGACATCGTATTTGTTGCCTTTTTCCTTCACCAGCTCCTCGATCAGACCGGTTACCATTCCCTTAAAGCCGTAGCTTCCGTCGTCGGTGGCCACATAGAGATTGCCGGCCACGGAGCGCATTTTTTCTTCCAGGATCAGCATGTCATGGGTTTTCGCTCCCATGATAACGTCTGCCTCAATGCCATGCTCCTTCAGCCATTTTACCTGAGGATAAACCGGAGCGGTTCCCACACCGCCGGCCACGAACAGATATTTTTTCTTCTTTAATTCTTCCATATCCTCCTTCACAAATTCGGAGGGACAGCCTAAGGGGCCTACAAAATCCTGGAACGCGTCCCCCACCTGTAAATGAGACATCCGCTCGGTGGAAGCGCCCACAATCTGGAACACGATGGTAATGGTTCCGGCCTCTCTATCATAATCGCAGATGGTCAGGGGAATTCTCTCTCCCACTTCATCTGTCTTCGCAATAATAAATTGTCCCGGCTCACAATGCTTGGCAATTCGCGGAGCCACGACGTCCATCAGAAAAATTTTATCCGCCAGTTTTTCTGCTTTCGTAATTGGATACATTTCCTACCTCCTGCATACTTTTTATTCATCACACTATTCTTTATCATAATATAACAGGAGCGAAATAGCAAGATTTTTGTTGAATACAATTTGAAATTATGTTACGGTAGAAGTAACAATTCAGCCATTTGAACTGTTATATGGCAGAAGCAGAAAAATGAAACGGGGAGGTACCTATGAAGAAAAACGCGCTTATCATCCTATGCCTTCTGGCCGCTGCCGGACTTGGCGGCCTTTGTACCTATCAATATCTGAAACAGCAGAATTCTCTGGCAGCCCTTGAGGCCAGCCAAAAGCAGGCGGAGGAAGCCGCCGAAAAGGTCTCTGAGCTGGAGGGAACTTTGGCGGATAAAGAGGCCTACATCCAGGGACAGACGGAGTATGTCTCGGAGCTGACACAGCAGCTTGCCCAGGCCACCGCCCTTACCGACGAGCCATCGGACGAGAACGAGGAGGATTCGGAAGAAAAATCCTACATGTACGACTACCCGGAATTGTATGCCCAGGCAGAATACGAGAAACGGTACGCCGAAGACGAGGAGGACCAGGAGCAGAAAACAGCTTACCTTACCTTCGACGACGGCCCTTCCGACCTGACCCCCAAGGTGCTGGACGTGCTGGAT
>CALWLN010000105.1 GCA_944381535.1 uncultured Lachnospiraceae bacterium | reverse complement strand
AGGAGTTACCAAACCTTTCTATATAATCTTTTCGGTAAGCTTTTGCCAGTTCGATTTCCTGTTGCTCTTATTTCGAAGATACCATCATCTAAATGTTTGCTGTAGGGCTCCCGTAATTGATTTCCCTTTTCCTGCAATATTTTCATAATCATTAATAGCTTATTACGCATTTTTATATCCAGATGATTCAGAAATTCTTCGATGGGACTTTCTCCGTTATCTTTTTCATAAAACTCTACTGTAAATTTATCCATGTGATTCTCCACGTTGTATTTTTACAAACCTATTATATGGCAAATATACCATAATGTCAATCATGAGTGAGTTAAAACTTCGCAAATTTGTGATTGACGGCGGGGTGACCTGCTGAAAAAGGAAGAGTGAAGGGAAACGGCTTCGGAAAGTATTTCTTGTGAAAATAAGGGGAATCCGATATAATGAGTATAAGGATACCAGGATAAAAAGAGGAATGCTTGGACAGGCGTGAAGAGCCAATGACAGCTTGTATTTTGTGGTTCTGGCCGGAGGCCTGCGCATTTCAAAGGAGCGTAGCCACATTATGATATCCAGCTTTGATCTGACAAAACTAAACGCGTTGCTGCGGGACTTTTACAATTTAACCAAAATCCGTATCACGGTATTCGACGATTCCTTCCGGGAGCTGGCCGCATATCCGGAGCAGATTGCGCCTTTTTGCCGGATCATCCGCAGCGATGAGAGAGGGGAGGCGGAATGCAGGCGCTGTGACGCCAGGGCCTGTGAAATTGCCGCGCGGCGTCATTCCCTCTACACGTACCGTTGCCATGCGGGGCTTACGGAGAGCATTGCGCCCCTGTATCTGGGAAATGTGGTAATCGGATACTTGCTGTTTGGTCATGTGTTTTCCTATGCCTCTTATGAGGAGGGCTGGGGGGAGATTGAGAGGCTGTGCAGCGGGTACCGGATAGATTTTAAGGCTCTGAAAGAGGCCTGCTTAAAGCAGCCCATGATTTCGGAGGATTACATCACCTCCGCCTCCCATATTTTGAAAGCGGTGGCTTCCTTTCTCTGTCTGGAGCGCATGGTATCCTTAAAGCAGCAGGAACTGCCGGTGCGGATTGATGAATATATTACAGCCCATTATACGGAGCCCCTGGATGCCCGCAGTCTTTGCCGGGAATTTGGCATCGGTAAGACACAGCTCTATGAAATCGCCAGACAAAATTACGGCGTTGGGGTTGCGGAGCATATACGGAATTTAAGGATTGAGAAGGCAAAGAGGCTGCTGAGGGAAGGGAATCTGTCCCTGGCGGAAATCGCCGCCCGGTGCGGTTATAAGGATTATAATTATTTTATCGCCGTGTTTAAACGTGTGGTGGGGGTTTCTCCCAAGCGGTATGGGAAGGAAGCGAAATAAAAGCATTTTTAATCGGAAGAGAGGTCATCAGGCCTCTCTTTCCAGGGTGAATGGAGATATTTTACTTTTCTTTTAGCCGCCTAAGCTCTTCTTTGAGAAGACGGTTCTCCTCCTCTGCGGCTTCTGCGCGCTTCCGTTCTCTGGCCGCAATTCTGCGCTCCCTTTCCGTATTGGCGCGCTCCTCTTTTCTGCCTTCTTCTCTGCCCTCCTTACGGCCCTCTTCACGGCCCTGGTCAAGCAGCAGTTGTTCCATTTCAAATGTCTTCATATAGCCTATTGACACCTCCTTATCCCGTTTTACGGTCTCAACCATGGATTGTATTTCTTTTAAAGCGTCATTGCTGGCGTTGGCCTCTGTGGTATCTTCAAAATACAGAAGCAGCTGCCGCAAGTCCTCCGGCGGATTCCCGGCGGTACCCTTCGTGTAGAGAAACAAGGTTTTTGCCCCGTCGTCATAAGACATCTGCGGTTCCTCCACACAGCCGTTTTGTATGGTGTAAACCATCCGATTTAATCCAAATGGGTCATAGGGCGTTATCATAATGATGATCACATTTTTCAGCGCATGATAATCTTTGCCGGATTTCAGATTCTCCGAATCTATCTTTGCGTGATAAAAGCGGACCCGCTTTGGCAGGGATGTCACCACCTTCTCCGAGTCCTTCTTTTCCGGCTCCACATCGTAGATGGTCTCGTCCTGTTTTTCCTCACAGGGACTTTCATTTGTCGGTGAAAGAAGAAACAAATAGGCAGGCTGGCTGTCTGCCGCTTCCCGTTTCGTAACCCCCACCGTGTGTTCAGTTTGATTCATATGGGGATTTCTTACCGAAACGGTAAAAGAATTTGCCCTGATATGTAATTTTATTTTAACAAGGCCACCGGATACTGTCAAGAATTTTTCGGAATTCTGCTCATGACTATTACTGTTACTTTTCATAAGGTTGGAAGAAGTAACCCGCTGGTTGAGCCGGGTGCATTGCCAGTGGAAATGAGCATTGTGAAAACAGCAGGAATCCGTTATAATATAGATACCACGTATATGGGAAAGGAGCGTGACAAAATTGAAAGCATGGCAGGATATTCCATTGGCAGATACATTTACAGATGCGCAGTACATCAACAAAGGAATGTCAAGCGATAAGAAATATGTTGTCAGAACCGGCAAAGGGGAGCGTTACTTATTACGTCTCGCTGATTACGAAGAGTTTGACAGAAAAAAGGCGGAATATGAACTGGTGGAGAAAATGTATCGTTTAGATATTCCAATGCCGTCGCCAATCGACTTTGGGGTTTGTAATGGCGGAGCCAGTGTATACACCTTGCTGTCCTGGATTGAGGGCGAAGAGGCGGAAAAGGTAATCCCCAAATTGCCGGCAGAGAATCAGTATCTGCTGGGAAAAGAGTCGGGAAAAATACTTAGAAAAATTCATACACTGAAAGGACCGCAAAATAGCGCCGACTGGGAGACACGTTATTTTGGGGTTATTGACGAGCGCCTTGAGGCATTTCGAGAAGAAGGCACAAGGTTTGAGGGCTGTGACATTATTATGGATTATATTGAGACCAACAGGCATATCCTCAGAAACCGGCCCCAGTGTTATCACCATGGCGACTATCATATGGGGAATTTGATTCAGTCCGGGAGCGGGCAGCTTTTTGTGATTGACTGGCATACGGTTGATTTTGAGAATTATGGAGACCCGTGGTACGAATTTAATCGGATCGGGGTGGAATATCCTTATTTTGCGTCGGGGCAGATTGACGGTTATTTTGATGATCAGGTGCCGGATGAATTCTGGAAGCTACTGGCTTATTACCTTTCCGTCAGCGCTATAACTTCTATCGTATGGGCAAAATACTTTGCGCCGGACAGGCTGTCTTCCATTTTAGAGTTAAATAAGGATATCCTTAAGTGGTTTGATCATATGCAAAGCGTGATGCCGAGCTGGTATATGCAAGTAAAATGAGGGCATTGCAAAAAAGGCAGGCTGGTTTTGTGAACGTGGGTAGGAAGCGGGTAACCGCTTCCTATTTTGAGTTCCATATATGACGCCAATACTTCAAATTTAATAGGATAAGGCAGGCGGCAGTGACAATATCAGCCAGGAGATAGCGAATCCCAACCTGGCGGATTGGAATAAGGCGAGGCAGGAAAAATATCGAAAAAATCATAACTGCGCCGACGGCTATTTGTAATCGCTCCAGTTTATGCTTTTTGCGCATGTCCGTCGAGGTGATAAAAAGCAGTATAAGACCTGCCCCCAAAATCGCCAGCCAATAATACGGCATGGGGCTGTATAATCCCGAGGAAAATCCATCCCATCCGGCATTTATCAAAATTACTGCGCCCGCCCGTCCTACATGCATTTTGGCGTTTTTCAGCTTCTCTTTCCGTTGTTCTTCCTGGGCACGCTGTTCTTTTGCGTATTTCTCCGGCTCAACTAACTCAGAAATATTCATTTCAAATAAGTCGGCTAACGCCGCTAAATTTGCCGCGGTTGGTTCGCTTTGCCCGGATTCCCATTTGGCCACGGCCTGCCTGCTGATACCAAGCTGGTCCGCTACGTACTCCTGGGACATCTTCAGCTGCAAACGCCGGGCTTTTATATTTTCATTGAGTGCCATATCAAACACCTCCTTGTAACCGGATTATAAGGCTAAAAGCCGGTTGCGTGCCACCAACTATCCCGCAACCGGCAGTTGCAGGGATAAAAATCGCATTTACTGCCTGAGCTTCAAAAATAAGTATAGCACATAAGGAAATAGATGGCACGCTGAATACAATGGAAAAGCAGAGCAAACTATGGGACAATTTAATGGCAGCAGCGCTATTTTTGATTGGAGGTTGAGCGAATGAAATTTTACAGGAAAATCATCGGTGAACGACTGTATCTTTCGCCTTTCGACGCAGAGGATGTAGAGATGTATTCCAAATGGGCCGAATGGATGAATAACAAAGCCGTGGCAGATAGCTATGGCGGAAATTGCAATCTTGTATCCCTGTCAGGAGCTAAAAAGATGATTGAAAAATTTGGAGGATACCGTTTTGCGGTGGTACTTCTTGAGAGTGATATTCTAATTGGACATGTCAGTCTGCATGATGTGGACCACATCAGCCGCAATGCCTTTATGGGGATTTGTATCGGTGAGGATGAGTACCGGGACAGAGGCTACGGCACGGAAGCTGTCCGGCTGATTTTGAGTTATGGATTTAAAACGCTGAATCTTCACAATATCATGCTTACCGTTCATGCAGACAATTACGCAGCCATAAAATGTTATGAAAAAGCTGGCTTTAAAGAGGTAGGGAAGTGCCGGGAATGGGTATATAAAAATGGAAAATATGTTGATAAGATTTACATGGACATTCTGGAAGGGGAATTTAAGGGGGAACCTGTATAATTACGCACCGGGTTATCTGTTAATCTTACTTGCCTTGGTATAGTGTATTCGAATCAAAATAATGGATAGAATAATCATTAAAATTGTCATTGGGTCCCCAAGTAAGAATACCACCCAATACAGTTGATTGAAATTCAGATAAAGCATCCCCACAATCTTAGATATAATTTTGAGAGCAAAATAGATTATCCAGATAGCATTGATATTGAGCATACTTTCCTCGGGAATTAGTTTGAGTGATTCAATCTCAAAATCTTTTGCCAAATAGTGAAGAACACGGCGGAAATGAGACTATATGCCAATGAAATAATAACAGCAGGAATAATGCCCACAACATGGTAGGCGATATAAAATAAAATCGCAGGTATAACCATATTTCCCAAAGGTTTCAGCCATTTCATAGAAGTGTTCACAAAAACCACGTCTCCTCACTGGTGGAGGAAATAGACACCGCCCCCGCCGAGAGCATGGTCATAATGTCCTCCTTATCGGAGATCAGCCCCCCGGCGATCACCGGGACGGACACCATTTTACAGATGCGGGAGATGACCTTGGGCATCAGGGCCGGAAGCACCTCGATGATATCCGGCTTCACTGTCTGAAGCTGCTTCTCAATGGATGAGAGGGCCAGGGAATCTATGACAAAAAAGCGCAGTACGGTATAAAAGCCCAGCTTCCGGGCGTGTTTGATCAGCGCTGGCTTGGTACTGATGATACCGTCCGCCCGGGTATATTTTTTGATAAAATCTACGGCGATCTCCTTGGAGCTTAAGCCCTGTATCAGATCGATATGTACCAGGGCAATCTTTCCGGCGTTCTTCACCTGCTCCACCAATTCTCCGATGTTTAAAATATCTCCGAAGAGTAAAAAGATGATCTGGCTGTCACAAGTCAGACAGCGCCTAAGCCCTGCCTCATCCTTGGCGGCGGCAATCACTGGCGAATTTTCCAATGCGTCAAAAAAAGCCTGGTTCATCGTAATGTTTCCTCCATGTTGCGGAGGGCAGCGTTCGCCTGAAGATAACGAAAAACACTGCCAGGTACCTGATCCTTTACCTCATCTAAATAACCTTCTTCTGAAAGAAGACGTATCTGGGAGGAGCGAAGGTCTAAATGACTGGGAATCAGATGGACCGGCACATCCAGGTCTATGACAGCCTGAATCAGTTCCATTTCCCTGTTCATGTCAATGGAGGGATGAAAGCTTCTGGCTACGCCGTCCGCGCCCAGGGTTTCGATGGATTGCGCCAACCAGTTGCTGTCCTCCACATATGCGTAAACGTTGTCCAGGCCTTCTTCTGCTACAGCCTCCTCGATGAGGGTTTTCATTACGGACGATGGGATCCAGCGTTGTTCTTCCTCTGACTTCAAAGTCATGATAACAGCAATGACCTTATCGCTCCGGGCGGAAAGATATTTCAATGAGTTTATGTGTCCTATGGTAACAGGGTCAAACATTCCAGGTAAAATTACCGTGCCGAGAAACTTTTTATCCATTGTCATTGCTCCCTTCAAATAAGCTTAATTTAGGTTTAAATTGTATCATGATTTGCGCAATCTGTCAATATTTATAAAAAATCAGAGATGTAAATAAATTTTATCAGCATATTGACGTATCGTTAACGATATTGTACCCTGAGCTTTATGAAAAATATATTCAATACGATCCTTTAGGCCAGATAGCAGGTCTTATCGGGATGAGAGCAGGTATTGGTTAATGACCTATCCGGAACCGGCAAGATTTAAAAAACAGTATACACCAATGATTGACTTTTTTCCATAATTATAAGAGAATAGAGATATCTATTATGATACAGCAAACAAAGAGATGAGGGACAACGATGAAAAATGTAAAAATAATCGCGGACAGTACCTGTGACTTGAGCCAGGAACAATTGGAGACTTATGATATTACCGTAATCCCCCTGTATATCCAATTGGATGACAAGAGCTATCTGGACAGGCTGGAGATTACGCCGCCGGAGATTTTTCGGTGGTCTGATAAGAACGGCAGGACGCCAAAGACAGCGGCCCCCGGTATTGACGTCGTGCAGAACATTCTGAACAAATTTAACAAGGAAGAGACAGATCTGATCTATCTTGGAATTTCCGAGGATATGTCCACCACCTGCAATGTGGTGCGGCTGGTGGCGGAGGAGATGGGCTATGACAATCTTTATGTGATTGATTCCATGAATCTGTCCACCGGTATCGGCCTGCAGGTACTTCGGGCTGCCGAACTGGCTGCTGCGGGAAAGCCGGCGGAGGAGATTGTCTCCCAGCTTGAGGAGGAGAGAAGTAAGGTGCGTGCCAGCTTCGTCATCGATACACTGACTTATCTTTACAGGGGCGGCCGATGCAATGCCATGACGGCGCTGGTGGCGGGAGCCTTGAAAATAAAACCCCGTATTGCCGTGACCGACGGCAAGATGGATGTGTCCAAGAAGTACCGGGGCAATATCAGTGCCGTGATCAAAAAGTACGTCACCGATATGGAGGATGACTTAAAGAATGCTGACGACACCCGGGTGTTCCTCACCCACTCCGGCTGCAGCGACGAGATTGTGAAGCAGGTGTACGATTACCTGGAGAGCCTCCATCATTTTAAAGAAATTGCCGTTACCGTGGCGGGCAGTGTAATTTCCAGCCACTGCGGGCCGAATACCCTGGGCGTGCTGTTCTATGAGCGCTAGGGAGTGAAATAGGATAATAAAGAGAACTTGAACAGAAAGAGGAACAACAACATGAATATCGTAGTATTAGCCGGCGGCTTAAGCACTGAGCGGGACGTGTCCTTTGCCACCGGGGATATGGTGGCAAAGGCCCTGCGCAGGAAGGGGCATAAGGTCATTCTGACGGATGTATTTATGGGAATGGGCGACGGGCCCATGGACCTTACGGACATTTTTGAAAAATCCAGGGAGGTCAGCATTGCCGTGTCCGGGATTCCCACCGTAGCACCGGATCTGGAGGCGGTAAAAAAGAGCCGGAAAGATCAGTCCGACTGCTTTTTCGGACCAAATATCATAGAACTTTGCCGGATGGCGGATATTGTGTTTATCGCCCTTCATGGGGCCAACGGGGAGGATGGCCGGATTCAGGCGGCCTTTGATCTGTTTGGGATCAAATATACCGGAACGGATTATTTAAGCAGCGCCATGGCCATGGATAAGGAGCTGACTAAGGAGTTATTCCGGGCCAATCACATTCCCACTCCTTGCGGCGTTTCTATGGAAAAAAGTGCCCGGGCGGCACTTAAGGACACGGGACTGACTTTGCCGATCGTGGTAAAGCCCTGCCGCGGAGGCTCCAGTGTGGGCGTGTCCATTGTGCGCTCCCAGCAGGAGTATGAAGCGGCTCTTGATACGGCCTTCCAATATGAGAACCAGGTGATTCTGGAGGATTACATCGAAGGACGGGAATTTTCCGTGGGCGTTCTGGAGGGGAAGGCCCTTCCTGTCATTGAGATTGCGCCGGTGGAAGGATTTTATGATTATAAAAATAAATACAAGGCCGGAAGCGCTGTGGAGACCTGCCCGGCAGACCTGCCCGCCGAGATTTCCGGGGAAATGCAGCGGTATGCGGAGGAAGCGGTAAAAGTTCTGGGGTTGCGTACCTACTCCCGGATGGACTTTCTTATGAATGGCGGCAACGAGATTTTCTGCCTGGAGGCCAACACCCTGCCGGGTATGACCCCCACCAGCCTGCTGCCCCAGGAGGCCGGGGCGGTGGGAATGTCCTTTGAGGATTTGTGCCAGAAGATTGTGGAGATTTCTCTGGACAAGTGGAAGTAGGGTAACAGTTCAATATCCGGACTGTTACGAAGCAGGATACGGAAGTCCTGCGTGGAAAGGAAGGATGGAAGGAAGGTATGAAAAATCTGACGTTAGCGCATATCGCCTCTGCCTGCGGCGGACAGTATGTGGGGGAGGAATCCCTGAAAAATCATGAGATTGCCGGAGCGGTTACCGACAGCCGTCAGGTGGAGAAGGATTTTCTGTTTATTCCGGTGAAGGGACAGCGGGTGGACGGCCACGATTTCATTCCTGCCGTCTTTGAAAAGGGTGCTCTGGCTACTCTGTCGGAGCGGCCCCTTGAGCAATGTCCGGGTCCCTGCATTTTGGTGGATTCCTGCTTACAGGCCCTTAAGGATATTGCGGCCTACTACCGGAGCCAGCTAAGTATCCCCATTGTGGGAATTACCGGAAGCGTGGGCAAGACCAGCACCAAGGAGATGATTGCCTCGGTACTTTCTACCCGCTATCATGTGCTGAAAACGGAGGGCAATTTTAACAACGAAATCGGCCTGCCTCTGACGATTCTGCGGATTCGGGAGGAACATGAGGCTGCTGTGGTGGAGATGGGGATTTCGGATTTTGGGGAAATGCACCATCTTGCCGCCATTGCCCGGCCGGACGTCTGTGTGATTACCAACATTGGTACCTGTCATCTGGAAAATCTGGGAGACAGGGACGGGGTGCTCAGGGCAAAGACGGAAATTTTCGAGCATATGAAGCCGGGGGCGTCCGTTATCTTAAACGGGGACGATGACAAGCTTCGAACCATCACAAGGGCCGGAGGAAATGTGCCGCTGTTCTACGGCATGGCCGACGAGGCTCCAAAGGAGGATTTTACTCAGGGAGCCGGTGGTATGACCGGTCAAGACGGGCTTTCCATATATATAGACGAGGTGGAAAATCTGGGCTTGAAAGGAACCCGGGCAAAGCTGCATACGCCAAAAGGAGATATCCAGGTGGAGATTCCTATTCCCGGAAGCCACAATCTCTACAATGCCATGGCGGCCGCAGGGGTGGGCCTTTCCCTGGGGCTTACCTTGTCCGAGATTCGGGAGGGAATTGCCAACGCAAAAACCATCAGCGGCCGGACCAATCTGGTGGAAGCCGGGGGGATTCTCCTCATCGACGACTGCTACAACGCCAACCCCATGTCCATGCGGGCCTCCCTGGACGTGCTTAAATATGCTCTGGGCCGGACCGTTGCCGTGCTGGGCGATATGGGCGAGCTGGGGAAAGAGGAAAAGCAGCTCCACTATGAGGTGGGAACTTATGCCGCAAAGGCCGGCATCGACATTCTGTTCTGTGTGGGCGCTCTTGCAAAGGAGATGGAGCGGGGAGCAAGAGAGGCTTTGGCCCAGAGGGAAAATAAGACCGCGCAGGCTTTGGCCCAGAGGGAAGATGGGACCATGCAGATTTACTATTATGACACCAAGGAGGAAATGTTGCCGAAGCTTCTCTCTATCCTGAAAGCGGGAGACACGGTATTGGTGAAGGCTTCTCATTTCATGGATTTTCCGAAGGTAGTGGAGGCTTTGAAGCGGCAGCCGTAAACTTTGCGCTGGTAAAATGGGGTTAGCCCCGGCGACAGAAATTTCCGTGGGAAAATCTGGAGGGAAGGAATATGGAGCTTCGTACACTGCGCTATTTTTTGGCGACGGCAGGGGAGGGCAATATCACAAGAGCAGCCGATATTTTACATGTAACCCAGCCGACCCTCAGCCGTCAGCTGATGGATCTGGAAAAGGAGCTGGGGACCACACTGGTGATTCGCGGTAAAAAGGGATTGACGCTGACGGAGGAAGGCATGTTTTTCCGTCAGCGGGCGGAGGAGATCATCGAGCTGGCGGATCGGCTGGAGCAGGCATTTGTGGAGAAAAATGATTCCGTCAGCGGCATGATTTCCATAGGGGCCACGGAGGCTATAGGGAGCCGCTTGCTGGCCAAATTGATCAAGCGGTTCTCCGAAAGATATCCCCAGGTAGAATTTCATCTCTATAACGAAATGGCGGATGACATCAAAGAGCGGATGGATAAAGGGTTGATTGATGTGGGCCTGCTGCTGGAACCGGTGGACATTGTCAAATATGATTTTATACGGCTTTCACAGAAGGAAACCTGGGGAGTGCTGACGCGAAAGGACCATCCATTGGCGGAGCGAGAAGTTATTTCCCCGAAAGAGGTCACGGAATACCCCTTGATTTTGCCGCTGCGGGAAAAGGTGAGAGCGGAAGTATTGAACTGGCTTGAAAAGGACGAAAAAGATTTGCGCATTCCTTTGAGCTATACCCTGCTTTCCAATGCGGTGCTTCTGGTGGAGGAGGGCCTCGGGTGTGCCTTCTGTTTGGACGGCGCCCTGGCGGTTCGCAGCAGCCCCAATCTTCGGTTCATTCCCATTTCCCCGGAGCACACCACCCGGAGCGTGCTCATATGGAAGAAGAATCATTTGTTTTCTCCGGCCACCTCTCTGTTTATTCAGGAGATTAATTTGTTGAGGGCTACGATGGATTGAAAAGTTGGAAAATGATTTGAGAACCAGAAAGGAGCGTAAAGAATGAGGAGGGAAATGATTTACAGCGAAATTATCTACGCATAACAAGACAAGTGATTTGGGCGGTAAGCAAGTTTTGAGCTTACCGCCTTTATCAATACATAAGCAAAATGTGAAAATAGGTTTCGGCTTTTTGCAAATAAAACTTGACAAATCATATTGACAACAAAACTTGGCAATGATATTTGTCCGCGGAGGCATCAACTGGGGACTATGGGCGATTGTTTTCAGCGCAAATATGACGATCAACTGGGTGAAATATATGAAACTTCACCGTAAGTACGAACTTGTGATAGCAATCGCCTATACGATATTGGTATTCGTAATGTCCGGATACCACATCTATAATCTGATAGTATCTTCCACAATCTTGTAAGGCGGTGGAAAATATGGATGATAAGTTGATATTAAAAAATCGCCTTAAAGAAACACGGACAGAATTGAAATTATCACAGAATCAACTGGCGGATATGGTTGGCGTATCTCGGAACACAATCAGTTCTATTGAAACAGGACAGTTTAGTCCAACTGCAAAGCTGGCACTTGTTTTATGTATTGCCCTTGATAAAAAATTTGAAGAATTATTTTACTTTGATTAGTGGATGGATATGATCTAAAGGGGGGACTGAGGAAGAAAAATTTTCGGTTCGTTTTGGTCCTTTTTTTGGTCCGTTTTTTTGGTTCCTATGCAAAAAATGTATGATAAACAATAAAAGATAAGTATTAGACATTAAAACAGGCCGGGCTTATAATGAAGACAGTGAGTGATCAGAATTTCAGACAAGGAGGTAACCTATGAGAAAAATAATTTCATTTTTTCTGATTTTTACGCTTGTTCTTTCTCTTATGGGCTGCGGCGATTCCGGGAATCAGGAGAGCGCTTCCGAAGAGCCTTCCGTGGATGACGTCCAGACAGCGGAACCGGATGATCCCGTCGATTCGTCCCAGGGAGACGCTCCCTCTGAGGGGGAAGAGACGGACAGCATGGCAGACAGTGCAGCAGGCACGCCGGGCAGTAACATTCTTGTGGCATACTTTTCCTGGGCGGATAACGCGATCCTGGCGGAGGATGTGGACGCAGTGTCCTCGCCCAGTGTGCTTTCTCCGGGAAATGTGCAGGAGCTGGCAGGCTGGGTGCAGGAGGAGACCGGCGGCGACCTGTTTTCCATCCGTGTGACCGACCCCTATCCCAGCGACTGGGACGACTGCCTGGAACGGGCCAACCAGGAACGGGGGGATGACACCCGCCCGGAGCTGGTGGAAAATGTGGAAAACCTGGAGGATTATGATGTGATTTTCCTGGGTTATCCAAACTGGTGGTACGGGGTACCCATGGCCCTTCTGTCGTTCTTGGAGGAAAATGATTTTTCCGGGAAGCAGGTATATTTGTTCTGCTCCCACGGCACGGGCGGCCTGGCAAACAGTGTGGATATTATAACAGAGGCGATTTCAGGCGCTATCATTTCCGATAACATTTTTGATTGCTACGAGGAAGAGGCCTCTTCCTCCCAGGCGGATATCCAAAGCTGGGTCGCGGAACTGCCCATTTCCGTGGAGAGGGCGGAATAGAGCAATGGCGGAGAAATCGAAAGGAGGGTATGCCCTGTGAAGCCCAAAGCAATCGTCAAACTTGTGGTGGATGTGCTGATGACCCTGGCTCTGCTGTTTTTGATGGGGTATCAGTTTTGGGGCGATGTGGCCCATGAATGGGCGGGGGCTGGAATGTTTGTCCTGTTTATTGCGCACCATAGTTTGAACCGGAACTGGTATCAGAATCTGTTTCGCGGAAAATATTCCGCGCCCCGTATATTGCGGCTGGTGGTGAATCTTTTGGTGTTTGCCGCCATGGCGGGGTTGATGGTCAGCGGAATCATGCTGTCCAATCATGTGTTTGATTTTCTTCCCATCCATGGAGGAATGTCCTTTGCGAGACTTCTGCATATGTCCGCTTTCCATTGGGGATTTGTGCTGATGTCTCTCCATCTCGGCCTTCACTGGGGAATGTTTGCCGGGATTGCCCGAAAAGTGCTGAAGCTTCGCAAGCCTTCCACTGTCCGCAAAATCCTTCTGCCGGTGGTCGGAGGGGGAATTGCCGTATATGGCTTTACGGTATTTTTCAGGCGGGATTTACTGACCTACATGCTGGTGCGGACAGAATTTGTATTTCTGGATTTCGGTGAGGCGAAACTCTTATATTATGTGGATTATCTGGCTATGATGGGGCTGTTTATCTTTCTGGGCTATTATGGAACGCGTCTGCTTCAAAAGCGTTCCGGAAAACGGAAGCAAGAGGCAGAGATTGAGGAAAAGAATAAGTAGGGAGTAATCATAAGGAGAAAAACAATATGCAATACACGAAACTTGGTAATTCGGAATTGAAGGTCTCCCGCGTCTGCATGGGATGTATGGGCTTCGGGGATTCTAAGAACGGCCAGCATAGCTGGACGTTGGATGAGGAACTTTCCCGTGAGATCATCCGGCGGGGACTGGAGCTTGGCGTCAATTTCTTCGATACAGCCATCGGCTACCAGAGCGGCACCAGCGAGCAGTATCTGGGACGGGCCTTGAAGGATTTCGCAAAGCGGGAGGATGTGGTGGTGGCCACAAAGTTTCTGCCCCGCACCCGGGAGGAAATCGAAGGAGGGATTTCCGGGCAGCAGCACATAGAGCGGATGGTGAACACCAGCCTGAAAAATCTGGGCCTTGATCATGTGGATCTGTATATCTATCATATGTGGGACTATGAGACGCCGCTCTACGATATCATGGACGGGCTGAACCGGATCGTAAAGGCGGGTAAGGCCCGGTACATCGGCATTTCCAACTGCTTCGCCTATCAGCTGGCCAAAGCCAACGCCCTGGCGGAAAAAGAAGGCTTTGCGAAATTTGTATCCATCCAGGGCCACTATAATCTGATCTTCCGTGAGGAGGAGCGGGAGATGGCGAAGCTCTGCGCGGAGGACAACATCGCCATGACGCCTTACAGCTCCCTGGCCGGAGGCCGCCTCTCCAAACACCCCGGTGAGACATCCAAGAGGCTTTTGGAGGACGATTACGCCCGGTTCAAATACGACGCCACCGCAGCACAGGATAATGTGATCATCGGGCGGGTAGCGGAGCTGGCGGAAAAACGCTGCGTGACCATGACGGAGATTTTCCTGGCCTGGCTTTTGACGAAGGTGACCGCCCCGGTGGTGGGCGCAACGAAATTACATCACATTGAGGGCGCGGCAAAGGCGGTGGAACTTACGCTGACGGAGGAAGAAATTGCCTGGCTGGAGGAAGCCTATGTTCCCCACAGGCTGGTGGGCGTGATGGCCCAGAACACGCCGGCAGCCGCCAGGGAGGCCCATGTCTGGTCCACCGGCGATCAGAAAATAGAAACAGTATAAGGAGGAATTTTAAATGAACTATTGGGAAACAGATCCGGAATTTGCGCAGCGATTTGAACATTTTGCCTTTGAGGAGGTTGTGAACGAGGAAGGGCAGCAGCTTGACGAGGTGACCCGCCACATGGCGATCCTGGCCACGCTGCTGGGCTGCCAGGGGGTAGAGGAATTTCAGCTGGAACTGCCCCGGGCCCTGGATGGAGGACTTACCCCTGTGATGGTGAAAGAGGTGGTATACCAGGCGGTGGATTACTTAGGGATTGGCAGAGTGCGCCCGTTTCTTGAAGCAACGAATGCCGTTTTGCTTAAGCGGGGCGTAAAGCTTCCCCTGGAGGGACAGGCTACCACAACCATGGAGGACCGCCTGGAGAAAGGAGCCCAGGCCCAGGTGGATATTTTCGGGGAGGGCATGCGGGAAGCCTGGAAAGGTGGTCATATCAACCGCTGGCTGGCGGCCAACTGCTTCGGCGATTACTATACCCGCGCCGGCCTTACCCTAGCCCAGCGGGAGATGATCACCTTCTGCTTCCTGGCTGCCCAGGGCGGCTGCGAACCCCAGCTGACAGCCCATGCGGGCGGCAACATGAATCTGGGTAACGATAAGGAATTTCTCATTAAGGTAGTTTCCCAGTGCTTGCCCTATATCGGCTATCCCCGCAGCCTGAACGCCATTACCTGTATCAATCAGGCGGCGGAGGCGCGGAAGCAGTAATGCAAAAAACGCCCCGGAACCCTCAAGCTTGAGAGGACCGGGGTATTCTTACGCGAAATGAAAATCGGCGAAGGGGACGATAGAAAGAAAAAATCTGTGACGTCCCCTGTAAATCCTTATTTCGTATAGTTGTCAAAATATCCTTGAATATACACGATGGGAGTACCCTTATCGCCGCTGCCGGAGCACAGATCACAGAGGGAACCGATCAAGTCCGTGAGCTGTCGGGGGGTGGTGCCTTCGGAGGCCATGTTTCCCTTCAGGTCCTCGTCCTTCTCGTGAATTTTCGCGGAGATGGCAGCCTTCAGTTCTTCGCCGGAGAGGTCCGCAAAGTCGTTGTCGGCCAGGTATTTCAGCTTCAGCTCGTTGGGCGTACCCTCCAGACCTTTGGTGTATCCGGGGGAGACAACCGGGTCAGCCAGCTCCCAGATTTTTCCGGCGGGGTCTTTAAATGCGCCGTCACCGTACACCATAACCTCCATCAGCTTGCCGGTGCGTTCCTTGAGAAGTGCCTGCACCCGCTCCACAAAGGGCTGGCAGTTGTTGGGGAACAGCTTTACGGTATCCTCGGTGGCCTTGTTGGAGCCCAGCAGTCCGCAGAAGTCATTGTACCCGCTGCCGTTTACCGGCGCGGTGAGAAGATCGTCCAGTCCGAATACGGTATTCGCGCCGGCCTTTTTTAAAAGGCGCTTGGTCCGGGCCCGGGTGTGAATGTCGCAGCATAACACGTCCCTGGTGTAGTCAAGAATGGCAGTGGCTTTGTTGGCAAAAATAATCTCGCACTCACAGCCGCAATCCGTTACTAATTTTTTATAATAATCCACATAGTCGATACCGGTGAAGGGATGCAGCGTATAGCCGAACAATTCCCGGTATTTTTCTTCGCTCAGCACATCCGCGTAGGGGTCCACGCCCTTTTCGTCCAGCAGGTCCACATCAAAGAGATGATTTCCCACCTCGTCCGAGGGGTAGGAGAGCATAAGGGTGATTTTCCGCACGCCCTTGGCAATGCCCCGAAGGCAGATCGCAAATCGGTTCCGGCTCAAAATCGGGAAGATCACGCCGATGTGGCCGGAGGGGAATTTGGCCTTCACGTCGGCGGCAATGTCCTCCACGCTGGCGTAGTTGCCCTGTGCTCGGGCCAAAATAGACTCGGTAACGGCCACCACGTCCTTCTCGCCCACGGTAATATGCTCTGCTTCAATACAATTTACAATGCTGTCGGTTACGATTTGCGCCAGATCGTCTCCCTCACGAATGATGGGTGCCCGCACGCCGCGTACAACGGTTCCGACTATTCTTTCCATGACTTTTCTCCATTCCGCCCGAAGGCAATATTCTTATTTTTTGCAAGAGAAATTGTACTATAATCTATAGTATAAGTCAATGTTTGAATTTGAATGACAAGTATAAGTAAAAATTAAGTCTGAAAATGAAAGACCTGCTCAAAAAAATGTTTGCCTTCGGGAGGGTGAAATCAGCCTGGCGGGTTTCCCGGCGAAATAAAAATCCCATCCGGGGTCCCCCGGACGGGAAAACAACGACTACAGCAGATTCTTATGGGTAAGCAGCATTTCCTGAATCCGCTTCCGGGTGTAAACGCCCAGAAACTTCTTCTGCTCTTTATCCAAATCTTTAATATGTATGGGCTCCCCATACTGGAGAATCACATGGCAGGACTTGATTTTGGGAAAATGATTTTCAAAAATCTCCGCAGAGTTGGTGATGGCCACGGGAATAATGGGACAGCCGGTCTTTTCCGCCATTTTCAGGCTCCCCTCCTTGAAGGTCATCATCTCCTCCGGATGCTTGTTTCTTGTGCCCTCCGGGAAAATGCACATGGAAACGCCGCCCTTGATCTGCTCGATACCCTTAAGGATCGTCTTAAGACCTTCCTTAATATCGCTACGGTTTAAGAACAGGCAGTAAATCCGCTTCATCCAGTGGCTTAAGATAGGAACTTTCGCCATAACGTCTTTGGCCACGTAGCCGGTGATACCGGGACAGCGGGCGTAGGTGAGGATGATATCAAAATAACTCTGGTGGTTGGGCACGTAGAGCACGGGCTCGTCCTTTGGGACATTTTCCTCTCCGATCACCGTGAGCTTCACGCCGCTTAAGAAAATGATCACCTTGAAGGCCCACTGAATGATCCGTAGGCTGCTGATGTCGGCGGCTCGCCGGTTGATTTTGGAAAGGATCCATTCAATGAACAACATGGGAATGGAAAATATTATAAATACCACAAGAAATAAAATAATAATGATCAGTCGTATCATAGTTTTATCGGAAATGCTTCCGCTCCTTTGTTTCATTCTTTGCTACTGCTTGCGCCGTTCCCAGTAACGATTCTTTTTCTATTATTATAGCGAGGACCGGGCGGAATTACAATGCAAAAATGGAAAGTTTTATAATATTGTGACAATTTGAAGAATAAAATATAGAAAACAGGAACCGGTAAGAAGGGTGCGCTACCTTTTCTTTCTACCCTTCTCAATGGTTATGAAAAAGGTGAGAACATTGGCAAAAAGATATTTGTGGGCCTTAGGTTTGCTGGGCTGGCTGCTTTTTTTAACGGGATGCGGGATTGAAAAGACAGACCCCGGAAAGCTAAGAGACCTGGAGTTTACCCTGGTGGATGACAGTCAGATCCCCGAGGAATTAAAACCTCTCATTGAGGAAAAGAAGGCGGCGGAGTTTAAAATGACCTTTGATACCGGGGAATTTCGATACATAGCGGTGGGGTATGGGGCGCAGAAAACCGGCGGTTACAGTATTATGGTGGAGGCCCTGTACGAAACCCAGAATGCAATCTATATCAAGACCAATCTTATGGGACCGGCCAAGGGGGAGACCGTCACCGAGGTGGAAAGTTATCCCTATGTGGTTATAAAAACGGAATTTTTGGATAAAAGTGTGGTATTTGAATAAATTATGTGCTATTATAAGGCAGGTGCCGGGAAATGGGGCGTCTGGGGCGAGAGTTCCGCATACCGGGGCTCTTTGTCTTATTGTGGAGGAATCATGAACAACATTGTATTAATCGGTATGCCGGGGGTAGGTAAAAGTACTGCCGGCGTGGTCCTGGCTAAGGTGCTGGGGTATAAATTCATTGACGCGGACCTTATCATTCAACAGGAGGAGGGACGTCTGTTAAAGGATATCATAAAAGAGGAGGGAAGGGCAGGCTTCCTGAAAATTGAAAACAGGGTCAACGCCGCCATTGAGGCGGAACGGGCGGTGATCGCCACCGGCGGCAGCGTAGTCTACGGAGCAGAGGCCATGGCACATCTGAAGGCCATCGGAACCGTGGTGTACCTGAAGCTTTCCTACGAAATCCTGGAAAAACGCCTGCATAATATCCGGGGGAGAGGGGTAGTTTTAAAAGAGGGACAAACTCTCCGGGATCTGTACTTAGAACGGGTGCCTCTGTACGAAAAATATGCGGACATCACCGTAGACGAGGGAAATCGTGACGTGGAGGAAACCATTGCGCGTATCCTGGAGGAATATGAGGCCAGGCACAAAAAGCCTGAAAACGCATAAAATACTGTAACAGTTCGAGACATTTACAAATTGGAAAAATGTGCTATAATATGGATAGACTTGACAACTACAAAGAAAACTTACTATAATAGTTCCTGCCCGGCGAGGGGGTGCCTGGCCTGGCGGAACTGATATTTGGAGCGATGGAACGTGCCATAGCGGGGCACACTGTTGTATATATGAAAAGAGTTTGAGGTGCTAAATGGAACAATATGTCATAAAGGGCGGCAGTCCTCTGGTTGGGGAAGTGGAGATCGGCGGAGCGAAGAATGCGGCTCTGGCCATTCTCGCGGCAGCAATCATGACGGATGAGACCGTAACGATAGAGAACCTTCCAAATGTGAGGGACATAAACGCATTGCTGGAGGCAATGGCAGAAATCGGCGCAAGGATAGACCGGGTAGACGCGCACACAGTAAAAATCAGCGGCGCTTTCGTTAAGGATGTGCCGGTGGACTATGAGTCCATGAAGAAAATTCGCGCGTCTTATTACTTATTGGGTGCGCTCCTTGGGAAATATAAGCGGGCGGAAGTGATTCTGCCAGGAGGCTGCAATATCGGAAGCCGCCCCATGGATCTTCATATCAAAGGATTCCGGGCGCTGGGCGCCGACGTGGAAATCCGCGGCGGAGCCGTGGCTGCCAACGCCAGGCATCTGACCGGGAGCCATATTTATCTGGATAAGGTTTCTGTGGGAGCTACCATCAATATCATGATGGCGGCCTCTATGGCCGATGGCAAGACTATCATTGAGAATGCAGCCAAAGAGCCTCATGTGGTGGACGTAGCCAACTTCTTAAACAGCATGGGGGCCAACATCCGGGGAGCCGGAACGGACGTGATCCGTATTGTGGGCGTGGAAAAGCTGCACCGCACGGAGTATTCCATCATTCCGGATCAGATAGAGGCCGGCACCTTCATGTTTGCGGCGGCGGCCACCAAGGGAGACGTGATGGTGAAAAACGTGATTCCCAAACATCTGGAGGCAACTACCGCAAAGCTTCTTGAGATTGGCTGCGAGGTGGAGGAATTTGACGACGCGATCCGGGTGGTGGCGGCAAAGCCTCTTCGCAACACCCAGGTGACCACCCTGCCTTATCCCGGATTTCCCACGGATATGCAGCCTCAGATGACGGTGCTATTGGGTATTGCCTCTGGTGTCAGCACCGTGACGGAGAGTATTTTTGAAAACCGTTTCAAATATGTGGATGAGCTGACCCGCATGGGCGCAGCCATTAAGGTGGAGAGCAACATTGCCATCATCACAGGTGTGGACCATTACATGGGAGCCAGAGTCAGCGCTCCGGATCTGCGGGCGGGAGCGGCCCTGGTCATTGCCGGCGTGGCGGCGGATGGAATCACCATTGTGGATGACATTTATTATATTCAGCGGGGCTACGAGAATTTTGAAGGAAAGCTTCGGGGGCTGGGCGCTCAGATTGAGCGGGTTTGTTCTGAAAAGGAGATTCAGAAGTTTCGGCTGAAGGTGTCTTAGAGAGCAACTGCAGGGGCGTGGCGGCTGAAGGTGGAAACGGATTTGAACTTATATTAGACAGAAACGGCGATGGGGGAAAGTTCCTATTGCCGTTATTTTGGGGTATAAAAAAGGCAGTTCCGGCAGAGGATACCCATTCCATCTGCCGGGACTGCTTTTTACCATTTGCGGCTTAATTCATATATTCATCACAATTTTGGTTATTATACTGCTTCTTGATATGAATTAGGATGGAGCCATCGGGCTGTTCCGTCTCGTCCAGAATCTGGTATTTGATGTGTTTACGGTCCAGCTGTGCTTTGTAATGCGCAACCTCCTCTTTCACTGCCTGGACGGCGATAGCACGGTCTAAATCTTCCTTTAGCTGAAAGTGGATTGTTTGTAACAGACAGGCTGCTTTAATGCGTTTCATAGTATATTTTCCTCCTATATTCCATAAATGCGGCTATGCGTTTATTTCTTCTAAGCCCAATTTTTCTCTGATATAATTGCTGATATTCTGGGTGCTCGTTTTGAGTGAGAACGAAAATTCCTGCTCGATAATGCTCTCTGCTTTTCTCAAAATCCGCAGATCCGTGGCAGAAAGTCCTTTTTCGCTTTCTTTTGCTTTCAAATACAGGCAGCTGATCAACTGTAAGAGTTCCCGTTCATCCCGCTTATATAAAATACGCTGAAATTCTGCTGATCTTTGTTTCCGGTCGCTGATCCAGAGCAGGTTTTCCACTTTCGTGCTTAAAATGAGATTATCAACTTCTTTGGGCGATAAAACAGGACGCATGCAATCAACTTGTTTTTGGTTGTCCACCGGTACAAAAATGGTTGCCTGATTTTGATGAACCGGTTTGAGAATATAATAATTGCGCCCCTTAGGATTTGAATCGAATTTCATAAAACAAATATCTTCAATTTTGCAAATTCCATAAGTGCTGTAATTTACATAGTCGTTTTTTTGTGGCATTTCGTTCCTCCTTTCGTTGGAGTTTCATGATAGGTTCATTATAGCAGGAAAATAAAAATGATTCAAAAGTCCTTTTTTACAAAAATATTGCAATATATTTTTGTGTAAAATGCTGGTTCCAAGAGAAGCTCTTGTTGAAAATTGAATCAGGATAAAAATATAGAATGAAACGGTATTGGTCCAATCGCCGTAAGCTGAAACGGCTGTATATATAGAAAAGGTGGTGTGGTTCTGGCAGAAAATATACTTTATATTATAACTATAGCACTCTGGCTGTACATATGCAAGGACAACTTCTGGCTTTGTTGTAAAGGGCAGATATTTGTGATATATTTTTTCAAAAGAGGAGAAAGTACTTGACTGTAAAGTCTCTTGATAGTGTAGGATAAGGACAACAACCAGGGCTTTGGAAAAGATATTACTGAGGAAACGGGGGTTATCATCATGACAATCAAGGAAATCGAGGAACGCTCCGGCATGACCCGGGCGAATATCCGCTTCTATGAATCGGAGGGACTGCTGTCTCCCACCCGGCGCGAAAACGGATACCGGGATTATTCCCCGGAGGATCTGGAAATATTGAAGCGTATCCGCCTTCTGCGGACGCTCCACATTTCTCTGGAGGAAATCAAGGCGCTTCATGCCGGGGAGCAGGAGCTTACGGCAACGCTGGAACATCACTTAAAGGAACTGGAACGGCAGCAGGAGGATCTGGAGCAGTCCCGCAAGGTCTGTCTCGCCATGAAGCAGGACGGTGTACGCTATGAGACGTTAAATGCCCAGCCCTATCTTGCCGCTCTGGAACAGCCGGCCAAGCAGGAGAAGTCCCAGACGCCGCCGGAGCTGGTCTCGGACCGTGTCCCCCGGGTGCAGGCCCCCTGGCGGCGTTTCTTTGCAAGAAGCCTGGATCTTGCCATCTATTCCATGATATGGGATCTGATTTTGATTTTGGCGGCGCGTATCAGTCTCAATAGCTTCAACGCCTGGGGAGACGTGTTCGGCAGTCTGGCGGGACTTATGACGATGCTGGTCCTGGAGCCGGTGTTGCTGTCGCTCTTTGGCACTACGGCAGGAAAATGGATTCTGGGGCTTCGGGTTACGCACTACGAAGAGCGGCGTCTGACCTGGGCGGAGGCCAGGTCCAGAACCTTTGGCGTATGGCTCTGGGGTATGGGCCTTGGAGCGGTTCCCATTTTTAATCTGGTTCGCTGCTGGAAGAGTTATAAGGCTTGTGTGGACGGGGACACCCTGCCCTGGGAATCTGATTCTGTTTTGGATTTGAAGGACGAAAGGAAATGGCGTATTGCCGTATGGGTCGGAGTTCGGGCCGCAATGTTTGGAATTGCGTTTCTGGCCCTCAATGCAGCAGGGCAATCCAAATATCGGGGGGACATCACCGTTAGTCAGTTCTGTGAGAACTATAACCGCCTGGCCGCCTACTATGATATGGAAAACGGCAGAAGCCTGGATGGGGAAGGCAACTGGACCCAGGACCCTGTGGAGGAAGGTACGTTTGCGCTGGAGGTACTGGAGGGCCCGGAGAACGCCGACATTCCGGAGTATGTCTTTACCGAGGAAGAAGGAATTATGACGGGCATGAGTTTTACAGTATTGCAGGAAAACAGTAATACATGGGCAAGCGGCTGCCAGGAGGAAAGGCTGCTGTCTGTCCTGTCCTTTGCGGGAGCGAAGAGAAAAGGAAATCTGTTTGACGGCGGAACAGACAAAATCGTGACATTTATATCGGAGCACCCCTTTGAGGACTTTTCCTTTACGGCCAACGGCGTCATCGTGACCTGTGAGGTGGAGTATTCCGGCTATATGGATTTGGGGGACGCTCTGTACCCCGAGGAGGGGAAGGAGCAGGAAAATTCGTTTTATCTTCGTTTTGAGATGAGGCAGGAATAGAAGGTATGTAATTTATTTTCCAATACGCTCCAGTGCCAGTCCCATCAGTCTGTCTGCTTCATCCGACAGAAACATTTGTTCTCCCAGGCAAGCTGGGAAGGAATTGACTTCCAGATCATAGGAGAAAAAGCGGCCTGTAAGTGAGTCAGGATTTAGGGGCTTTTCTTTTTGGTTTCAGTTGTGATACAATAAAACTTGATAATAGGGTTCGTGAAGCGGTTCCTATAATATCCCAAACCCAGGCACAGGCAGAATACGGATACGCCGGCCCGGACAGATAAATACAAACGCAGAATGGAGAACGATCAATGCTTACCTTAGAACGCGCAGAAGAATTATTGAATCAGACAACTACGGAGGAGCACCTGCTCCTACATGCCAAAAACGTCATGGCAGCCATGAAAGGCCTTGCGAAGCATTTCGGCGAGGACGAGCAGCTCTGGATGGCAATCGGATATCTGCACGATTATGACTACCAGCAGCACCCAGATGAACATCTGAAATATACGGAACAGCCGTTGAAGGAGGCCGGTCTCACCGATGAGGAGGCGCGGGCAATCCTTGCCCACGGATATGGGCTTGTCAATGAGGTGGAACCGATCACTAACCTGGAAAAATCCCTGTTTACGGTGGATGAGCTGACAGGGATCATCCAGGCGGCCGCCAGAATGCGTCCTGCCGGAATTACCGATATGGAAGTTTCCAGCTTTATGAAGAAATTCAAAGATAAGAAGTTTGCCGCCAAGTGCAACCGGGAGGTCATCCGCCAGGGCTGTGAAATGATGGGGATGGAAGTAAAGGATGTGGCGGCCATCTGCATTGAGGCCATGAAGGAATATGTCGATGAACTGAAGCTTGGGCCGAAGGAATCGTAATGAGGAGCAAACCGCTTTTTTATCCGGCCCAGTTAAAATTTTCTTTCCCTGCACCCACTTCAAAATGGTACTTGACAATGCCCAAATCCACCTTGGAGTAGAAGCCGCCCAGAGATTTTGCCGTGACGGTATTCCCGGTCAGAGAAAATAAAAATTTCTGCTGGTTCATGGCGGTGGGGGCCAGCATGGCTGCCTCCATGCCTCGTTGAAACCACTCCGGCACAGGGCTTGAGGTCTGGCAGAGGGAATCCATGGGTTTGCTCTTGTGGGCAACTCCCTGTGTTGTGCCGTAACCTAAGGCTAGCACGCATACCAGCTTCTCACCGGGAGCAATGGATAAGTGGCTCTTTGCCGCGCCCTTGCCGAAAGTCATGGCTACCCAGCAGGTGTTAAGGCCAAGCGTCTGCGCCAGGAGAACCAGTCGCTCCCCGTAGTAGCCCAGCTTTTCGTCGAGCGTTGCATCCTTTTTTCCGATGAGGGCGATATAATTCCGCACACCGGAGAATTTCCCGTAATGAGCCATGAGGCTGTCAAATGCCTTTGGTTCCTTCGTCACCAGTTGGATGTGCAGTCCGCTTTCCTTGTTGCAGGCGTCAATCTCCGCTTGTAACGTTTGAATTGCTGCCTCATCCAGAGGTGTTTTCTTGTAGCTGCGCACCGAATGGCGCGCCTTCATTGCTTCGAAAATAGTCATAACAAACATCCTTTCTTTGTTGAATGGTTTAAATTTTTGAATCATTGTAACACATTATGTTTTCGCCTGCCACATTGGGAAAGAAAATCGAGACAAAAGAAAATTCTCAGCATTATGGTTCGTGAACTGTCCGGCGTGAGTGTTCCAATCGAAAAACCCTTTTTTTCGGAATATAGTACAAAAATAACCGGGAATCGGAGGGAAAAAGATTGTGAAAAATCCCAAGTTGATTTTCAAGGAAATCTTTGCTACTCTGATGATACAAATCTGAAATGCTTCGTGTTATTTTCACCGATTCATTTCTGTTATCTTTTTATTCCCGACAGGAATCTGCGCATCGCGGAGCCT